>JAJONK010000193.1 GCA_021323355.1 Deltaproteobacteria bacterium | reverse complement strand
TTCCGGCGACAATCGCGTACTTTTCAATGGACGTGGCTATTGATTCGGATATTCCAACCTATAGCGGCGGTCTTGGCATCTTGTCCGGTGATACATTGCGTTCGGCAGCTGATTTGGGTGTTCCGATGGTCGCCTTCACGCTCCTGCACCGAAAAGGTTATTTTGACCAGCGGCTTGATGCCGTTGGCAATCAATTGGAGAGTCCATCGCAGTGGTCTCCGGAAAAGTTTCTCGAAGCGTTGCCGGCGCGCGTTTCGGTGACGATTGAAGGCAGGGAGGTAAAAATACGGGCCTGGCAGTATCGCTTCCCTGGCATCATGGGCCAAACCGTCCCGTTGTTGTTGCTCGATACGGACTTAGAAGAGAACGATTCACGCGATCGAGTTCTAACCGATCATCTCTATGGCGGCGATGATCGTTATCGTCTTTGTCAGGAGACGGTTCTAGGATTGGGTGGTGTGCAGATGCTTCGCGCACTAAACTACCCGGGCTTCAAGATCTATCACATGAACGAAGGACATTCCGCGCTAGCGACCATCGCTTTATTGGAACAGCTATCCGCCAATCGTCGTTTCTCTGAGACCGAGATCGAAACGGTGCGGCGCCAGTGTGTTTTTACGACTCATACGCCGGTTCCGGCCGGGCACGATCGCTTTCCCGCAGACCTCGTGCATCAGGTGTTGGGTGAAGCTCGCTGGGCGCTCCTGCGTCAGGTGGGAGTCATGGACGGTTCGCTCAATATGACCGAGCTGGCGCTGCGTTTGTCTGGTTATGTTAATGCCGTATCGATGCGGCATGGCGAGGTCTCCCGCGAGATGTTCCCCGGCCATCGTGTCGAAGCGATCACCAACGGCGTTCACGCCGAAGCCTGGATAGCGAAACCGATAGCCACCTTGTTTGACCGGCACATACCCGATTGGCGGCGCGACAATTGTTATCTTCGCCATGCGATCGGGTTCCCTTTGCAGCAAGTTCGCGAAGCTCACGCCGAAGCCAAGAGGGAACTGTTGCAGCAGGTGCGCTGGCTGACCGGCAGCCAACTCGACGAGGCCGTTTTTACCCTAGGTTTTGCGCGACGCGCAACGGCGTACAAGCGCGGTGATCTGCTCTTCACCGATTTAGATCGGTTGAAGAATATTGCGCGACAGGTGGGACCGCTTCAGCTGATCTATGCCGGTAAAGCCCATCCCCGTGATGATGGCGGAAAAGCGATCATTCGTCGAATCTTTGAAGCAGCGGCAGCTCTGGCCAATGATGTCCGGGTCGTTTATCTCGAAAACTACGATATGGCCCTCGGCAAAATGATTTGTGCTGGCGTCGATGTTTGGCTGAATACCCCGCTGCGGCCCCAGGAAGCCTCCGGTACCAGCGGCATGAAAGCTGCGTTGAATGGCGTTCCCAGCTTGAGTGTTTTAGATGGCTGGTGGATTGAGGGCCACATAGAGGGAGTGACCGGGTGGTCAATCGGTGGACTGGGCTCCGGCGATGGTGACACCAATAATGAGGTAGATTCTCTTTACTATAAATTGGGAGAAGTGATTCTACCGCTCTATTACAACGCTCCTGATAAATTTGCTCATGTCATGCGCTCGGCAGTTGCCTTCAATGGCTCGTTTTTCAACACGCAACGAATGATGTTTCAGTATCTCAGAAATGCTTACCTGCCGGCTTGGACCAAGGCCCAAGCATCATTACTCTAAATGTTGTTCTCGGGCGTTTCATGATCCGCTATTGAATGCGCATAGTGATTCCTATCGCCCGTCGACTCCCGAATACGTTGCGAGGCTACGGCGACGGGTCAATCTTTTCATTTGCTGCGAATGTGCTTTCGATAAACTCTTGCAAAGCTTCGTAGTACTTTTCGCCGCCAACAACAAAAGTGTCATTGTGCGAGGCGCCGACGATCCGGTGAAATCTTTTAGGTTGCGAGGCAACCTCGAAAACTCTTTTTCCGTGTGCGAACGGAACAGTGGCGTCACGGTCGCCGTGCAAAACCAATATCGGGGTTTTAATCAGGCGAACTTTTTCCAGGGTGTCGTACCGAGTCCGGAGCAGCCAACCAATCGGCAATGAAGGAAAAATCTCCCGTGCCATTTCCCGGATTGAAACGAACGGGCTTTCCAGGATCAGGCCGAGGGTAGTGAATCGGGTGGCCATCTCTGCGGCGACCGCCGCGCCAAGCGATCGGCCGAACAGGATTAGCTTGCGCGCGGCCGCGTCATCGCGCCCCAGCAAATATGCAATTGCCGCCTCGCCGTCAAGGTACGTGCCTTTCTCCGAGACGGTCCCTTCGCTTCGACCGTAGCCGCGATAGTCAAAAATAAAGATATGAGTGTTGATCCTGTCGTGGAGCAGCTTGATATTCAGCAGGCGATTACTAATATTTCCGGCGTTGCCGTGAAACCAGACAAGAGTGGCGCGGGCGTCTTGATGCGGAATAAACCATCCATGTAACCGGATGCCATCTTGCGTTGTAAAGAAAACGTTTTCGAATGTGAGTCCGATCTGACTTGGATCCCGGTTCGTAACATGATCAGGATGAAAAATGAATCTGTCCTCGATCCTGCAACCGCCGAACAATGTTGTTGAGAGCACTGTCAAAAACAGAAGGTTCAGTGGCAACGACGACATGAAATACCCACGCCCAGGCGATCGGGCGGCACTAGCGCAGTTTCAATGTTTCTGCTCGCCTCTGAGCTTCCATTCCAGACCGTCGATGATGCACTCAAGGCTTGCCTGGAGGATATCGACTGCGACACCGACGGTTCCCCAACGATCCTCTCCATCGGAAAAGATGCCCAGCACACGAACCAGCGCGCCGGCGCCATTATCATCGTCGAAGCGCGGCGGCTCGTATGGTAGCAGCCGCACATCGAACTCCTCGAGCTTGACTTCGGCGAGTTGCGGGAAATGTTTTTCAAGGATTTTTCGCATGGCATTGTCAACTGCATGAACAGGGCCGCGCCCGCTCGCGGCCACCAGCTCCTGTTCGCCGAAAACTTCGATCAAAACGGAAGCCTCGGTTGCACTCTGGGGCGCTCCCGGGCTTTGGAAGTCGACCTGATCGTCGATTTTACAGCGGAGTACTCGAAAAGGTTTGAGGTAATCGTCACGGCGCCGAATCGAACCGAGCTCGAATGACGCCCAAGCGCCGTCAAGACGAAAAAAGGCCTCTTTTAAATCCCGCGCCATCGTTAATTCCTCCTTCGAAAGGCATAATGCGCGACTATGGGCATCTAGTTAAACACAAACCGCAAATTTTACCATTCGTCAATTTCTACCCATCTGCCAAAAAAGGGGCTCAGTGTATCCGGTACCGGTTAGTTAGGCGTGGCGGCGTAGGTGAAAGCCGGCCCATGGCCGCTGGGATATTCTTTTCAAGCTTGGGTAAGTTTGGTATCATCAGTTCTTAGAATGGAAAAGCAAAGCCCGGACAACAAACTCCGGGAGTTCTTTTTGAATGCGGTTCGCCAGAGTTTCTGGCAACTCGGCATCTATGATGCAACAGTCGCCGGCTACGTCGCTGACGTGTTGACCGATTTTGCCCGTACCGATAGTCTTTATCGCCTCCGTTCGCGGGCGGGCCGGAAGATTGAAACTGTTGTTGAGATGCTGGCGCATGAACCCGAGACGACGGCCAACGAAAACCAACTTCTACGCGAGCGAGAAACCCGGAAATACGTCGGCGATTACGCTCTTTTCATGAGCGGAATTTTTCGTACGTATGTGGAAGGCCGCGGTTTCCTCGATTATTACATCAAAGAAGGTAGTCGCTCCTATTGGACTGTTTCGGAGTTGGACGTATCGCTCTACCGCACGGGTTTCATTCTGTTCCAAGAACTTTCAACCAAATTTGAATATTATTCCGGCGCGCTGGATTACACGCGCAAGGCCTATTTTGCCTCCCAACCGGGAGAGGATCCTTTCGCTGGTTTTCTGCGGCACGTGGATGGTTGGATGAAGGTCAACCTCACTGAAAATTGATTGCGACGCCAGCTATCCTGACCCGCCTGCCAGCTTTTTAACCGAATCGTGAAGTGGTTTTTTCTAACGGTACTTGCTCTGATCGCTAGTGGCTTGCTGTTTGGCGGGTTCCTGGTAGCGCATATCTTTCGCGCCACCTCGGACAATTCTCAGCCAATCGAACTGCGAGTTGAGCAGGGAGAGCCCTTTTCGGCTGTGGTCCGCAAACTGCGCGCGCAGCGAGTGATCCCAAACGAAAAGCTATTCTCATTATGGGCGCGGTTAACCGGCTCGGATAAAAAGATTCAGTGGGGTGTTTATCGTTTCGATCCTTCCTTGGCGCCGCAAGAGGTTCTACAGCGCTTGGTTACCGGCAAGCGGGTGTTTTTAATGGTGACCATTCCAGAAGGATTGACGATCAAGGAAATCGCCGAGCTACTCGCAAAAATGCAGATCGCTGATCGCGAGAAGTTTCTTGCAGCCGCTGCGGATCCGGAGTTATTGGCAACTCTTGGATTACAGGACAAAGGGCTGGAGGGGTACTTATTTCCGAACACGTATCAATTTACGCCGATGACTTCTGAAAGGGAGATTATCCTAACCATGGCGGAGCAGTTCCGTAAAGCGTCTGAACCCATTTGGGCGCAACTCGGTAGCGGTCACAATTTAAACCGCCACGAGATCATCACTCTAGCTTCGATCATAGAGAAAGAAACCGGCGTCGAAGCTGAACGGCCGTGGATTTCGGCGGTTTTTCACAATCGGCTCAAACGGAATATGGCTTTGCAAAGCGATCCAACGGTGATTTATGGTTTGAAAGAATTCGATGGCAATTTAACCCGCAAAGATCTTAAAGATCAAAATCCTTACAACACCTACCGGATTCCGGCATTGCCGCCCGGGCCGATCTGCAACCCGAGCCTCGCGTCCATCAAAGCGGCTTTGCAACCGGCTGATGTGCCCTACCTGTTCTTTGTTTCAAAGAACGACGGCACGCATATATTTTCACAAGACTTGGAGTCGCATAATCAGGCGGTGCGGACCCATCAACCCGTTCGGGAGGTCACATCAGCGCATCGCAAAACGTCTGGCCTCCGTTAGGCGCGCATTTATGCCATCCCGTTGAAATGTTATAGTCCAGCGTTATGCATGGCTATGTCGGCAAACAGGAATATGGATCGCCCGAGGATCTTGTTCATCGTTTAGTTCGACATTTGCGCAATCACGTCGTTTGGGATTCCCTGCTTACTTTTTCTCCGCCCGTTTTGGCCTTACTCTATCTGCTCGCTCTCCTGTATCGGGAGGCATGGATTGCGGCGCTAACACTCCTTTTGCTGGTTCTAGCAGTGATCGTAATCGGACTGCTCGCGGTTGTTCTTCGAATTCGCCCGCGGGTGCCGTCAATGCCGGCGGCAGCGCGCCTGGTGGATGATAAGGCAGAGGCGAAAGATCGTTTCGTAACATTGGCCACGGTAGAGCTATCGCCCTCATCCGAGGCCATGCTGGCTCGCCTGCGGCGTGAAGCGATGGGAATGTTGAGTCGCGTTGAGATAAGACGCGACTTCCCTTATCAGCTCAAGCGGCCCTTCTACTGGTCG
>JAJONK010000004.1 GCA_021323355.1 Deltaproteobacteria bacterium | reverse complement strand
TTAAATTCCAAGCACGGGTGAGTGGGCCTTCCATCATAATCTTCGTCTGGAGGCTGAGCGCTTTCAGAAATAGGCCTGTGCTAGATCACCGCACAGCTCGAATTTGTCGAAGCACCCTTGGCTGGGCGATTGTCATAAGTGATTCCCGCCGCACGTCGAATGGCGGTGGATAAAGCCTTGAGCGTTGGGCGATCTTGACGTTGCAATTCGTGTGGAGTTTAGAGAGGAAGAAGGCATGACGTCCCGGCGGGGACGGTCCTCTGATCGATTTTCCGAAATCGCGGCTAACTAAGTTGAACTTGCCATGGGCAAACGGATGTTACATCGGACAATGGGGCTATTTCGAAACCGAGGCCACGCCGGGCGCTTGCTGGCTCGCAAGCTGAGAGTCTATAAGAACAAGCATCCGTTGGTTCTTGGAATCCCGAGGGGCGGTGTGCCGATGGCAAAGGTCATTGCTGACGCGCTCGGAGGCGATTTGGATGTCGTCCTAGTTCATAAGCTTAGTCACCCAGAGGAACTCGAGCTGGCGATCGGCGCAATCGACGACAGCGGGAACGCGATCGTAACCGACTACGCCGCTCGGGTGGATCCGGAGTATATCGAGTCGGAGAAGCAGCGGCAGCTTGCAGCTTTGCGGCAGCGTCGCGCCCGGTACACACCCTTGCGTCAGCCCATCGATCCTCAAGGTCGCATTGTCATCGTAGTCGATGATGGCGTGGCTACGGGCTCGACGATGGTTGCGGCGTTGCGAGCAGTCCGTGCCCAGACACCTAAGGAGCTCATCGTGGCAGTGGCGGTAGCTTCGCCCGAAGCGGCGCGGGCGATAGCCCGAGAATGTGACGCTGCGTTCTGTCTAAAAGTGTCAAGCAAATTTCCCGCTGTAGGGCAGTTCTTCGCCGACTTTTCTCAGATTGAGGACGAAGAAGTGATCTCGGCATTGCAGCACGGCGAAGCGCCGCCAACGTCAGCGGCAGGTTGAACCAGCGTCTTCATTCACGATCACCAGTGTCGGGCCCGTAGAGCACGTCGGTAGGTTAGGATTTGATCTTGACTCCGTTTAGCTCTCAAGAGTCCTGATGTGAGGGACGCGCCACGCTACCAGCAGCGTAAGTACAACAACAATCGCTCCCATAGAAGTCACGGTCAACGGCGCGCCGATGACGTGCGCGATAACTCCGGCAAACAATGCGCCTGCGGGCATCAGACCGCGATCAAGCATGTACAGGCTCATCACCCGGCCCCGTAGCTCGTCCGGAACTATGAGCTGCAGCATTGTGCTGGTACTCGCAAGAAACACCATTTGAAATGCGCCGGCGATGACTAGAACAATGAGCGCCAAATGAAAAGACGTGATTTGAGAAAATAATATGAGTGATAAGCCAAGCATGATCGTGCTTGCGATTAGCATCAATCCTTGCCGTTTGACCCTGCTCGATATCGATGCGAGCGTCAGCACCGCTAACACCGCTCCAAGCCCCGGCGCAGCCATTAACAGACCCAGCCCTTCGGGGCCCACTTGCAACACGTCCTTTTGGAAAACCGGCATCAAGGTTTGATAGGGCACGGCGAAAATGCGTGGAACGTAGGCCAGGATCATCAGCGCCAGTACGGTAGGCGTAGACCGCACATATGCGAAACCTTCTTTGAGATTGGCCATCGCGGAAGCGCGGAGCGCGTTAGCGTGGGTCGGGGGGACGTGCATCAATTGAATCATCCACAGAACAACGACATACGCCGCGCCCTGCACCCAAAAATTTCCTGCGGCGCCGAACACGGCGATCATCACTCCGCCGAGCGCCGGCCCGAGAACTTTCATAAGATTGAACCCCGCGGAGTTGAGCGCGATGGCGTTGGCGAGTTCAGCTTTAGGAACAACGCTGGGAATCAGGCTCTGGCGGACGGGTTCGCTAAACGACCAACCTATTCCCGTAATCAAGGTAAACACAAAAATGTGCCACACCTGTAACCATCCGGATGCCACGAGCGTGCCCATGAGGAATGCGGTACCAATCAGCACGTATTGCGTGCGCAGCATCAACTGTCGCCGGTCCATGCGATCCGCGGCCACACCCGCTATCGGTCCGGTCACTAGAAAGGGCAGGGCACGCAGCCCGTTCAATAGTCCCAGCAATACCGAAGAGCCGGTTAGTTCATACACGAGCCAGCCCAGCGCTACCTGTTGAACCCATTGCCCGGCGCTCATCATGAGAGTCCCGGTCCAAAGATAGCGGTAGTCTAGGTAGCCAAGGGACGAAAAAGTTCGAAATTGGAAACGCTTAGGGAGTGCCTGACTTGAAGTTGCTACGGACTCTGTGAGCTGTTCTTCCAAAATGTTTCCTGCAATCGAGGGTGTGCGCGGGCGACTTCATTATTAGCAAACTTCTCTTTAGACAGCCAGCAAAGATCTCTGCGGCAGCGAAACAAAGTCACACAGGCAGCGGAAAAAAATCGGCAATCGTGAACGGCTGCTGTCAGCAGCAGGAGCATCGCTGTCGCATGTCGACGGTGACGAGTGTTTACAAAGGAAAGAGCGTTTGCTCCTTCGGCCTAGGAGTAAACACCGCAGCAATTTCTTGCTTTTCGGTACCAGCGCTCCAGCCACATCGAGATATTTCTGCCAGCTGTGGCTTTGGCTGCTTCACTCCTTTGTGCTACAAAAGTGTTCTTTTTCTCCCTTCAGGGCTATAGAGGCCAGTCGCTAGAAGCTTCCAAGCAAGTAATTCTATAACGATTTTCGATTGCGCGAGACGGGGCACAAGACTTGCTGCTCGGCCCTGGAAAGAGGTGATCGATGAAAAAACATTCCATAATTGCCTCCATCGCCGGGGTTCTAGCTACTGTCGGTATCCAAGCAGCCGTCGCGCAAACCTCGGAAGAAGCTTTCTATCCGCAGTGGGTTGAATATCGCGACGATCATATTTCCTTTGCTTTCGATCAGATTCCTGTCGTCGTCGCGCTTCAGGCTTTCCGGCAGCAGACCGGCTTTCAATTTACTCTGCCATCGTCAGCTGACAGTAAATTGTTGAACCTCCGGCTAGAACGTTCGCCGCTGGAGCCGGCCGTGTATTCCCTTCTTTCTAACATTGGGTTTAGGAACTTTGCCCTCATCTATGATGAGCGCGGGCGTCCTAACCGGGCGGTCGTGCTGGGATCTCAAGTTGACCGAGCGGCGGTTGTTCTGGTGGAATCCAGTCAGACGGCTGAACCAGTTGTTCAACCTCTCGACTCGGAAGAGCGCGACACGCTTCAGAAGGGATTGGAACGCTGGGGCGAACTCAAACAGGAAGAGCGCGGGCGCATCGAAGATCGTCTGAAAACTTTGCCGCCTTCGGAAGAGCGCGAGCAACTGGTTAAAGAGTACGGCCGAAAGCTTTTAGGAATACAAAAGTAGCGATTGACAACTCGTACTGCCTGCTGATTCTGGTCCGCTTTACTGGCTTCAACCGCATCCGACGCGCCTTTTCTAAGCTTCAGCTCAACCGCTCAGTATCTGCCGTTTAGTCCCTGTAAGGTCCGGCTCGACTCGCTCTGGAGTCTGTAAATTCTGATGTATCAGATTTGTTTATCAGGGGGATTCGTTTATTTCGCGCCGCCGGCCTTTTGTTTCCCATAAGGTACTTGACCAGAAACGGCCAAACTTGAGTCGCGTCCGCTAAAACTTCGGCATAGATGCCGTTCTTGACTGCTTTCCGCCATGATTCGTTTTCTGAATAGGTGCAGCCGGACAAGTGACCGAAATGAGGACGGTCAGGGCACACCCTGATTCCATAGGTAAAGCGGCGCTCCGGATACGTCCTTCCCAACCGCTCGTTGATGATCTCGATTAGTGGCGCAACGTTTTGCACGTTGTTTCGCGGCACGCCGCCGCCAATCGATAAAATACCGAATCGCTTATTGTTTGTGACCAGCTCGATTAATAATTTGCTGTCCAGCTCTAAATCCATCACGATCGGTTGCTTCCGACGCCGCTTGCGCCGGACGTTGTGAATATAAAGATCGTTGCCGAGTTCTGAGTCGACGAAAGCAGGCACGAATACCGGCACGCCATGGAGGTAAGCCGACTTAAGAATACCGCGATCTTTTGGATAATGCTGGGCGAGGTATTTGCCGATCGCCTTATTTAGCTGAGTCGGGCTAATCGAACGAACGCCATCAATGTGCTTGATGACTTCGCCGACCACCTTCTCGACAGTGTCTAGATTGGTTTCAGGCTCGAGCGTGTCCGTCACTCGGTTCAACTTGTGGCGCGCCAGAGCGGTATCATCATAAGCGGGATTGTATTTGTAATGTTTAAGTCCGATGGACGAAACCAGTCCGTGAGCCATGAGCGCGCCGGTTGAGGAAACGGCTTGAACGAAGCCCAGTTCGATCATATCGCAAATTACTAAATCCATTTTGCCGACCGTCATGGCTCCGCTGACGGTCAGAAATCGCACGCACCCGCTGTCGCGCACCATCGCTTGCAACGCTTTTGCTGCCCGCGAGACTTGCGTCGCGACACCGCCATACCGTGCGAGATCGGTAACGAGAGTGTCAACAGAGGTCCGCCGGCCGTTGATCCATTCGTCCAGCGCCCGGTAAATCACCGGCATCACGTAGCGCGGATCGGCAAAAACGGCATCGGGAAAGTAACCGTCCTTGATCTGTCCCGGGCGAGCCATGTCGAATGGATTTATGAAAATCGCTCGCGCCGGCTTTGTGTAAATGGCCTCGGCGTATCTTTCTGAAAATCCCCCGATGACAAGGATGTTTTCGCCGCTGGGTTTTTGCTTGGCATATTGAGACGGGAGAAGAATCTTCCGAGCCCATTTGTTTTTCACGAACTCGCGCAAAAGCAAGCCGAGTTGAGAGTCTTGCACGCCATCATAGATGATAATCTGGTTCCCGTTCGATACGATCATCTGGCGGATCGTATTGGCCACTTCTCCCAGCATCCTTGCACCGAAGGCGCAGTATCTCATGCCGGCGACGATATCGCCGACGGTCGCGCACTGACGCAGGTCCAATGACTTGAGTTCTTCGAATTCAGGGGTTTTCAATATACTTCTGTTGCACAAATTAATCCGTGCTTCGTAACACGGCGGTTGCATGCAGTCAATGAAAGGCGCCGCGCGGTTGCATGGCCGAAAGTGCTCGGGCGCCGCCGCCCCGGTGTTCAAGGCAAGTCTTATCCTGGGCGGCACACCGTTACAAAGATCAATCCGCTGAAGGCCTGTGGAAGTCAGGTTTGCGTGTCTCTGAGGCGTTGGAGCATGATGTGGTTGGTGAAATTTTCCCAACGGATCACCCTCAAGTACAAACGAGTTGACCGTGAGAAACAGTCGATTGTATGCTCATCAACTGAGGAGGAACGTACATTATGAAACTGAACGGCAAAGTCGCCTTCATTACCGGTTTTGGATCAGGGCTCGGACAGGCTATCGCTGTGATGTTTGCCAAGGAGGGAGCAGCTGTAGCCGGAACCTCGACGACCGAATCTAAGGGTAAAGAAACCGTTGCCATGATCGAGAAGCACGGAGGAAAAGCGCTCTTCCGTCCCGGAAATGTTGGGGATTCAGACCAGATGCAGTCGTTGATTGCGGCGGCCGTCCAGCAGTACGGGGGACTAGATATCGTCGTAAACAGCGCTGGAGTCAGAACCAACGGGAGTATCACAGAAATTTCTGAGGAAGCTTGGGACCGCACGTTGGACGTTAATCTGAAAGGAGCATTTGTCGTTTCGCGTCTAGCAATACCGGAAATGAAAAAGCGCGGCGGCGGTGTCATTCTTCATATCGGCGCGCGGTCCGGCATGCTTGGGCAGGCAGGGCGAGCCGCTTATTGTGCTTCGAAGGGCGGCTTGATCAGGTTGACTGAGGCGATGGCAATGGATCATGCCAAAGACAAGATCAGAGTGAACTGCATCTGCCCGGGACCCGTCCGAACGCCGATGGTGGATACATCGACGCCGGAGAAATTGGCGCGTTACACGACGCGAGTTCCGCTTGGTCGCATCGGCGAACCTGACGATGTGGCCTATGCGGCGCTGTATTTGGCATCGGATGAAGCTTCCTATGTAACTGCGGCAATTTTGCCGGTGGACGCAGGGATGCGCTTGACAGGGCCCTGATTACAGAAGGGATTCGCTGCCGCATCTTCGCGCCATGTTCAGTCTTTGCTCTTGAACTTGCGTCTCAACCAGATGGTTCCCCAAATGCTGACGATCACCAACACGGCCAACAAGACAAAGCTGCCCAATCCGGGATTGCGGATGGCGCTCTGCAATTGGTGCGCGAAGAGATTGGTGAGGATTATTCCCGGCGCCAGACCGAGCAGCGATCCGAGTAGGTAATCTCGAACGGGCACCTGAAAGGCGCCGGAGATTATATTGACCACCGTGAACGGCGCGATCGGAATCGCGCGTAGGGCTGCCACCGCCAAGATTCCCGTCTGGTTGATCTTGCGTTCCAACATTTTCCATCTAGCTCCCGTGAGTTTTCGGATGAAGTCGCTACCAAAAAAATAGCCCATCGCGTAGGTTGCTCCGGCCCCGATCATAGATCCGATGAACGAGTAAATGATTCCCTCGATCGGGCCGAACACCAGGGCGGTAGCGAGGATTAAAATCGTAATCGGGAGCGAAACAATACTGCCGAAAAGATAGGCGCCAAGAATGATCCATACACGGGATGGGTTGCTTCGCAGCGCAATAGCCCATGTGGTAACTTTGCCGATGTCGATTCGATCGGCCAACGGCGTCCAACGCCATGCCGCTGCCATCCCCAGCAGCGCCACGAGAACTCCTATGGCGATCCAGATTCTACGGCGTGAGCCGGTTACGTGATGTTGATCGTATTCGGTTGTCACTGTCTCGTTGTTGCACGAATGCTTGTCGAGCCATCATCCGTTGAAACGATGGCAATTGTCATGCTCGCATCTTCAAGAGAAGTATGTAAACCACCTCTCCTTCAGTATTCGAAGAACCGGTCGAAAGCTGCCCTCTTCAACTATCCGCCGCCTCCTTTCGTAGACAAACGGATTTGAATAGCCTAAACAAGAGACAATCACGAGAAGGAGAGGTATGGCTATGAGCACAGCTGCTGCTTTGCGGACGCCGGAGTCGGTCCTAGGGGACGAGCGCATCATATCGGCAGATTCACACGTGATCGAGCCGGCGGATTTGTGGGATAGGAATTTGCCGCCGGGTCTCAAAGAGAAATACCCAAAGTTTCCCGCGCGAAATTCCCCTGGTGAAAAACCCGGAGGATGGAACCCCCGGGCGCGCATCGATGAGATGGAAATTGACGGTGTCTCCGCTGAGGTGCTTTATCCGACTTTGGGGCTGCGCTTGTTCGCGCTCGAGGATGCAGAACTTCAGGAGGCGTGTTTCCGTATCGCGAACGATTGGCTGATTGAATATTGCCAGACCGTTCCGGGGCGTCTCGTGGGTATTCCGATGATCTCTCTTTACAACATCAAAAATGGCATCAGAGAGTTGGAACGTTGTAAGAAGGAAGGACTGGTCGGCTGCTTGATCTGGCAAGTTCCGCCCGAGCATCTGCCCTTTACCAGCGACTATTACGATCCATTCTGGGAAGCGGCGCAGGATATGAGTATGCCGGTCAATCTGCACATTCTGACGGGATTTAACTATAGCCGTTTCGAACGCACAGGACTCGACACCTATCGCACCGCTGTCAATACCAAGCTTACAGATGCCGCTAATAGTCTGTTCGATTTAGTTTTTGGTGGCGTCCTGGCGCGCTTCCCCAAGCTCAAATTGGTTTACGTTGAAAATGAAGTCGCGTGGCTGCCGTTCTTCGTGCATGAATGGGATAAATATTACAAACGGTTTCGCACCAAGATGCCGCTTCCTTTCATGGAAAAGCTTCCTGGCGAGTATGTCACGGAGCAAGTCTACGCAACCTTCTTCAGCGATCCCACCGGCGGATGGCTGATGGATCATTTTGGCCAGGATACGTTTATGTGGTCCAATGACTATCCTCATGCGGCATCGACATGGCCCGATTCCCGTAAAGTCATCGCCGAAGAGCTCGGTCATCTGCCCAAAGACGTGTTAAGGAAGGTCGTTCGAGAGAACGTCATCAATTTATACAACCTTAAGATCGATGGCGTGAACAATTAGATCGACCACCGCGTGATCGCATCAGTCCAGACCGGGTCGTGCCGCTACTCAAAAAATTAATCGGCGCGCCGCCACCAGTCACGCTTTGTGAGATATCGGATCACCGGCATCGCCTACCGCAACAGAACCGCCACAGGATCAACTTACGTTATCTATGAGTCTGCTCGTTCAGCTACTGCTGGTTCTCGCGCTTTGGTCGTCCTGCGCATTGGCCGCCGACCCTTCGCCGGCAGGCTTGTGGAGAACTATTGATGACAGCACCGGCAAGCCGCGCGGACTGGTCCGAATCACCGAGGTGAACGGCCAATATCAAGGAAGATTAGAGAAAACGTTTCCGCGGCCTGGTGAAGATCCCAATCCGAAGTGCGATAAGTGCAGCGGTTCGCGCCGCGATCAGCCGGTGATCGGCATGACCATCTTATGGGGAATGACGAAGCAAGGCGAGGAGTATCAAAACGGGGAAGTTTTGGATCCAGAGAACGGCAAGATCTACCGCGCTAAGATGAAGCTTGAAGACGGCGGCAAGACCTTGCACGTCCGCGGTTTCATCGGTATTTCTTTACTAGGCAGAACCCAAATCTGGGCGAGAGAGGAATGAGCCTACGCTGAGTCGTTGCTTCTAACGATCGAGGCAGGTTCATTGGCGCCAACCTTTACCTCTTGGTCCCGGCTCTCTGTACTGCAACGGCATGGAAATACAATTCGAGAGAGTTAAGATAAACGGGAGGTGCATCATGCCCGAGAAACAAACTCTCAGAAGAGCGCGCAAAGCCAAGCGGGAAGGAAAGGCTCCCTCCACGCAAGCGGGGGAGTTCGTCCGGGAGGAGATTGAGCACGTTCGCCGCGGCAAGCACGGCGCGCGTTCGACAAAGCAGGCGATTGCGATTGGCCTATCCAAGGCGCGGCGAGAAGGGGTGAAGCTCCCGCTGCCCGCCAGAGGGAAGACGTCGGAATCGACCAGGAAGAAAGCCGCCGCGGACGTCAAACGCGGCCGAAGCGCCAAAAAGAAAGCAGTCTCGAAAAAGCGCTCGCGGGCATCTTTAAAGGCGCTGCGCCGTGAGGGCCGCCGTGCCGCTTCGAAAAGATCATTATCGCGTGCGGCTAAGAACGCGCGCTAATCGAAATCCTTTCGAGTTCGAGCAATCTCTGATTGAGCACGACATCTCCTGCAGGTGTGCTTGTTGTTTGCCGACGGAATATCCGCGACTTGTCTCATAACTTCAGCGCTCAATTTAAGCTTTATCCGGACCCACCAATGAAGACGCTTGTACTCTATTCCATTGCCGCGATCATGTATGTCACCGGCGGCGCATTAATGAAATATTCGCAGGGATTGACGCAGGCTTTGCCGACCTTGGGCCTCACTGCGCTGTTCAGCACGGGGGCTTTGATACAAGCGCGCGCCATGCGCTACGAACAGCTCGGCTCGAGCTACATCCTGGTATTAGGGCTGGAGGCGCTGCTGGCTATTATTCTGGGAATGCTCTTGTTCGGTGAGCAATTATCCGGGCGTGCTGCCGCCGGGATCACCTTGGTGGTGATTGGAATTGTACTTCTACGCTTCCCATAGCTTACTCGACAGATCTGAGCATTATGATGATTCCAAAATGGTACATCCCCTTGCAACCGGCTGCCCCAAAGATATTCTAATCTACAATGGCTGAACGTAACTACTATCAAGTTCTCGGTGTCGAACGCGGCGCCTCTCATGATGATATCCGCAAAGCTTATCGCAAGCTTGCCCGCAAATACCATCCCGATATCAACCCAGGCAACAAAGAGGCCGAAAATAAATTCAAAGAAATTTCGACCGCCTACGACGTGTTAGGCGATGAGAAGAAGCGCAAGCTCTACGACGAATTCGGTGAGGCGGGATTGGCGGCCGGTTTCGATGCTGACAAGGCGCGTAGCTATCAACAATGGCAGCAACAGTCCGCTGGGGCAGGTGGCGGTTACGAATTCAACATGGACGATCTGAGCGAGCTCTTCGGCGGATTGGGAGGCATGGGAGGCCGCGGTAGAAGAACCCGGCAAGGGCCAATGCGTGGCGAAGATATCGAGTCATCTATGGACATCGATTTTCTCGACGCTGTCCGCGGCTTTCAAACCTCGATCACTCTGCAGCGGCCGGTCATGTGCGATACCTGCAATGGTTCCGGAACCAAGCCGGGCAGCACCCCCACCCAGTGCCCGGAGTGCGGCGGCAGCGGCAGTATATCGGTGGCGCAGGGGCCGCTCCAGTTTCGCCAGACTTGCCCGCGTTGCATGGGCAGCGGAAAACTGCCGGGCGATCCTTGCGCGGTGTGCCGAGGCTCTGGCCGAGTGCTGCGGTCCGATACAATTCGAGTCAATATCCCTCCCGGAGCCGAGCCTTCGAAACGAATTCGCTTGCGCGGCAAGGGCGAGGCGGGAGTGAGAGGTGGGCCGCCAGGCGATCTCTATATCGTACCGCGAATCCGGCCTCACCCGCTGCTCACACGGTCGGGCAAGGATCTATCCATGGACTTGCCGATCACAATCGGTGAAGCGCTTCGGGGGGCGACGGTGGAAGTGCCGACACCCATGGGCAAGCTCAAAGTCAAGATTCCCGCGGGCGCGCAAAGCGGGCAACGACTACGCCTCAGGGGCAAGGGCGTTTCCGCGCACGGGCAAAGCTCTGCTGGAGATCTGTATTTACGGCTTATGATTCGCGTGCCCGGCGACAATAATATCTCTGCAGACGTGATCGACAAAATCGATCGAGCCTACGCCGAGGACGTGCGCAAAGACGTCCGACTATAACGAGAGCAAGCGATGGGACGAAAATATTTTCAAATTACAGAGGTAATCAAGACTTGTAAGGTTGACAAGAATTTTATCCAACAGCTCGAGCGAGAGAGCGTGATTCGGCCGGTGGTGCAACGAAGGCGCAAGCTCTACCCGCCCGATCAGGTTGACCGCATTCGCATTGCCAACCTTCTCATTCAGGAGATGGGGGTGAATTTCGAAGGCGCCGAAGTGGTTCTCAATATGCGCGAGCAGATGATCGCCATGCAGCGCCAGTTCAACGAGGTATTGCGGTTAATCGGGAATGAAATGAAGCGGTAGTCAAACCGATCACCGCATCGCCAGCGTTCGTTATCCAAACATCGGAAGGTACTTATGGATCTTGAGCTGATCAAAAGTGACGTGGTCAAGGCCAGCCACATACTACATCAACAAGGTATCGCCGCGGCGTTCGGTCATGTGAGCGCGCGTATTCCGGGGACCGATACTTTCATCTTCCCACCTAGAATGAGCCCGGCTCTGGTGCGCGCCGACAATTTGCTCGAGCTCGATGTTGAAGGAAATCAACTCTCCGGTGATGGCCGTCCCAATACTGAATTTTGGATACACGCCCGGATTTACAAAGCCAGACCGAATGTTCAGGCGGTTTGCCATGTCCATCCGCCGAGCTGCGTGGTTTTGAGCTCGCTGGGTGAAACGATTCGGCCTCTGCACGCCTCGGGAGCGATTTTTCGAAATGATGTCCAGATGTACGATCGGATTACTCTGATCAGAACACGCGAGCTGGGCGACGCAGTGGCGAGTACCTTGGGTGATCACGGCGCCATGTTACTGCGCGGCCACGGGGTCAATGTAGCCGATAAGGACGTCCGGCGCGTATGTGTCATGACCTTGTGGATGGAGGAAGCGGCCAACTACCAATTGCGAGCGATGTCCGCCGGCAAACCGCGTTATTTCACTGCCGAGGAGCTCGAAACCATCTATCCGCAAGTCTCTGGAGAAGATGTGTCAAACCGCGTGTGGGAGTATTTCAGCAGCCGCCTCAATTAGTTGTCACTGAAAACGGTTACAATCCTCTTGGATCTAAACAGTGTTCGCTTACACGCAATCTCAAAAATGGACTCGGGGCGGCCAGGCTTATAGCAGTGACCGGCACTCGCATTAATCCATCAACATGGGATGGCCGGCAATCTTATAGGTTGTACTGGATCACAGCTTCAGCGCTCGCCTATGGTCCCGCCGCTAACCAACCGAGAACCGTCCGGTCTTTTGCAGAGAACCAAGTCGGATCAAGGGGCATCATAAGAAAGTAGTCACTTGGGTCAACATATTCTTTGAGTTTCTGCCAGACAGCTTGCGGCGACTCCTCTGTGTTGATCGTCCAATGCGATTTAGACAACCTTCGGTATTGGTAGCTTGTTATTACTTTATAGAAACCATCATAGCCCTCTTTGGAAGTCTGTGGATTGTGGTTGTAGGTGATGTGCAGGACAGCCATTGCGGTGCATATCATATCACAATCAGCCGAGTTGGTGCGTGAAAAAAGCTACGTCCTTGATACTTGGCTGCTTTATCGTGGCGAACTCACCGGCCTTTGATCGACCCGTATCCATTGTGCTATGAACCGCGCCCTCGCTGCGCAGTGACAACCCGCCTTCCTTTGCGGGACCTGTTCAAAGGCGCTGCGTCGGCGAGGTCCAAAAAAGGGCATCAATGTTTAACGCACGAGTGGTTGTTTCCATCGTCATGGGCGTGGCTCTTGGAGTTTCTATTTCGCTGTCGTTATCGTAGCTCGTACACTTAGCGGCTGCGCGGCAGGGGCCGGTCACTGGGGCATGGAAGGAAAAACATCATGACGGTACTATTGTTGACGTAATCATTGCGGTGGCAGTGACGCTTACATGTTTCGGCGGTAATCGCTTTTATCCTCACTAACGTAGTTGTCGGGTGGATCAGAAGGAGCTGGATACCATGCACGGCTTCCACAGTTTTTGTAAGCTTCAGTTAAAGTTGAGATGAAAGAGTAAGGCTGTGGATAGCATCGCAGGTTTTTAATCCAAGAGCTGATCTTTACAGCTACGGTCGCACCGATACTTCTCGCTTGCGTAAGCGTCATCGTTAAGATCATCTTTAAAAATCGCTGAAAGATATTATCTGGGCCTGGATTGAGGCGGTTTTTAGCTACCGACAAAGGTAACGGTGCAGCTCCGGCTGGCATCGGTAGGTAGCGCGCCGCCGCGCAGAACATGAAGCTGGATGTCGTTTGGGTGAGCGGTCGCCTGATTTAAACAATCGCAAACATTTTCACTACGAGGAGGGAACCGAAAGTAAGAACAAGTGGCCACTTCCAGATCACAACTAACCGTCCTAGCTCCACGGCCGATCGATGATAACAATAACTCTATGAGCAATCTCGCGGCATTGAACGTCTATCGTAGAAGGCTCGAATACACGTGAGGCTCTGGGTCGGCACCAGTGGCTTCGGCTACAAAGAGTGGCGTGGCAAGTTTTATCCGGAGCGCTTTCCTGCCAAGGAGATGCTGCGCTTTTACGCCTCCAGATTCGCGGCTGTCGAGATCAACAATAGTTTTTACCGGCTCCCCACGGAAACTGTTCTTCGGTCGTGGGCAGAGCAGGTCCCGCCCGACTTCCGGTTTGTGCTCAAGGCGCCGCGAAGAATCACCCATACGCGGAGGCTTAAAGATGCGGCGGTGGAAGTCGACGATCTGTTTAGCGTAGCCACGACGCTGGGATCAAGCCAGGGCGCCATTCTCTTCCAACTTCCGCCCAATTTCAAAAAGGACCTCGAGCGACTGCGATCATTCCTATCACTTCTGCCCGCTGATCGGCATATAGCGTTTGAGTTCCGGCATCCATCCTGGTTGGACGAGGATGTCTTTGCTTCGCTGCGAATGCGCAACGTCGCGTTCTGTGTGACCGACACTGATGAGGGCGAAGTTTGTGACCTGATCGGCACTGCGAATTGGGGTTATTTGCGACTGCGGCGTCGAGAATATAGTCGCGCTGACCTGCTGCACTGGAAAGAGCGGATTTGCTCGCAAGCTTGGGATCATGCCTATGTTTTCTTCAAACACGAAGACGAAGGCACCGGACCCAAGTTCGCCAATGAATTTGTCAAATCAGGAGTTGCCGGCGTAATCAGCTAGCATAGATGATGGGTTGAGCTTTGCCCGCCATTGGTGCGAATATCAGCTCATGTGTACAGTCATAACTCATCCTGCGGTACCCATCGCCTTATCCGCGCTGCTTCCACAGGACACAGCTTCGTCGTCATTGTTGATCGCTGCCGCCCTTTGCTCCGTGATTCCGGATCTGGACGTTGTCGGATTTGAGTTCGGGATCAAGTACGGCGATATGCTCGGGCATCGTGGCTTTACACATTCGATATTCTTTGCTGCGCTACTTGCCGGGTTGATCACCTTCGTCTTTTTCCAGAACCATGGCAGTCCGTTGACTATTTTTCTGTTTCTCTTTTTATCAACATTATCGCACCCGGTGCTGGATGCGCTAACAAATGGCGGCCTGGGAGTCGGTTTATTCGCCCCATTCAGCAACCAACGATACTTTTTTCGTTACCAACCCATAGAGGTTCCACCGATTGGAGTCGGCGCCTTCTTTTCGCCCAGAGGAATCACAGTGATCCTGAGCGAATTGAAATGGGTGTGGCTGCCGTCGGCAATTTTTTTTGGACTGGGGCATCTGTTCAAACGGTTGCGTGACATGAGCTGAGCCCACTGTGCCGATACCATCATAAATGAACTCCTGTAACTTTGTTGCTTCAACAGCCCCGAAGTCCCGCAAGAATACTCTTCGATGGCAATTCGCATAGTCCAGCTGGGGACGGCCCGGAATCCAGACGAGGGCTTACGCATTGGCACCGTCAGGCGCCCGCCGCGAGGCGTGCGTAAGGAAGATTATTCCAAGCTCGACTATTACGATGTCTGGATGCCGGAGCTGGCGCCCAGCGTCAAGCTTGTTTCCTGGGCTCTTTCCAAGCCGTTCATTTCGAAGCGCTGGTCTTTATTCGAGCGCCGCTACCGGCAAGAGATGCGCCAGCCGACCCCGCGCCGCATTATCACATTGCTGGCCGCCCTATCATCAGAGACGAATTTCTCCATGGGCTGCTACTGTCAAGACGAGGCGCGGTGTCATCGCTCCGCTTTACGACAGCTCCTTCTTGAGCATGGGGCGAAGCTAGCTTGACATACAGGGTGGACCGGTCTTCGGTTAATCCAGCCACAAAAAGCTTTCTTCAGCCCCTGGAGAGAAGAAATCAGGCGATTTTAGCCGAGGAATTTGCATTATCGTCGATAGGGCCTTAACATTGCGCCTCGTGCGATCCACCGGCCGGACAACGGCATCCAATCGCAAATATCGTTGAAAGGTTCCACAAAGATGAAGCGTTCCGAACCAGGGTTGCTACAGGGTTTTTTTCTGTGCCTTCGCGACTCAGAAGCAATACGTCTCCAGTCCAGTAAGTGGAAACGAGATCTTTTAACTTTTAGCAGTGGCATCTGCCTGGAGGTCGCCGCGGTTCCTTATCTGCTTGGTTGGATTGGCTATGAAGCCACTTGGCAGGCCTGGCTTCTTACATGGCTATTCTTCCCGTTGGGAATTACCGGAGCCTATGCCAGCATTTTTGGGGGAGATCGTCTGGTCGAGTGGTTGTTGATAGTTCCCAAGCTCGACTTGAAAATCTAATTCGGCTTCGGTCGTGCGATAGAGCACCGTGTTGAATGTGCGACATTTCGCCGAGTCGCGCTAAATCCTCTAGTCCCATATATGAAATGCGCGGCTTCAAATTCTAGGCGGCTCAAATTCTAGATAGTAGCGCAACGGCTCGACCTACTATCTTGCAGAGCTAGTCTATGATCCACTTCCCCCAGAGCCTGTTCCGCTACCTCCTGAGCTGCTTCCTGCTGATCCACTGCTTCCGGGTCCAGTAGCTCCTGACCCTGTTCCACTCGCGCTGGAACCACCCCCTGGACTGGATTTGGAACCTGTAGCGCCGCTGCTCTTTGTCGCGTCTCCTCCGGTTCCTGATGTATTTTTATCATCCGAGCAACCCGGCAATGTGATCCCAAGAAAACCTGCCAGAATGATCGCTGTGCCCAATGAAATCCCTTTTCTCATGGTTTCCTCCTCTCGCTCCGGTCTCACCGTTACGCTTACTCTACTAAAAGCAACGCATATGCCATCGAGTGACATAGAATTCTCTGCGGTAGGTTAAGCGAACTAAGCGCCTGAAACTGGCGGCTCAGGGGGGATCGGTGGATTAGGGAACGGGTGGGGTGGTGGCTGTGGTGGGTCGGGATCGGGAATTGGACCTGGTCCAGGGTTCGGTCGGTGGAGAAAGTTACTGCCTGCTGATTTAGAGATGCCGCCTTTGAATTTCATGCCTGACTCCCTCCGACATTGTTCACAGTATCCTGCTTCTCGATGAACTTTCTAAATCTCTCCAGGTCCTTCTCGACGCGATCGCCGGCAGACGAAAGAAACCTTTCCTCCGCTCGCCGGCAACCTTTGCTATCGTAGAACAGCTTGAGATTCAGTCTTGTGCGGCTTGTTCCAATAGGCTCGAAGGTGACGATCCCTGCAACGTATTCGCCGTCCTCGCTTTCCCACGCGATTTGCTGATCCGGGGTTAGGTCCGTGATGGTTGCGAACCATTCCTTGGTAGTGCCAGTGAACTCTGTCTCCCAGTGAAGCCGCTGATCATCGAGCAGGATCACCTTCTTGACGCCCTGCATGAAGTGCGGGAAATCTTCAAATCGGGTCCAGTGGCTGTAGACCTGATGGACCGGCGAATCCACTTCGATGGCTTTCAGTATCGTCTTCATTTGCCACGAGCGACAAAGAGCAATGCCGGTGCCACGCGCTGAATGCGGTTCGACGCTCGCCTTCGTTCCAAAGTTTAAACAGTTGGCTCAAAGCAGCTGTCGCAGGCCTAAGACTTAGTTCTAAAAGAAAGTAATCAGCTTAGAGTAGCGGTTAGTACGCTAGACTATTCGGATTCTATCCGACAATGGAATGAAGAAAGTTTATGAAGCTCATGAAAGCGGTAGTAAGATCTCGAAGGTTGTTCCCGGTCCTCGTTCGGGGATTCGTTGTATACGTCCGCCATGTGCCGCAATGATCTGAGCGGCAATCGGTAAGCCTAAGCCGGATGCGCCGGGCTTGGTCGTCATGAACAGTTGAAAAACGTCAACTCCCGCGGGTACGCCAATCCCGGTGTCACTGACTTCCACGGCCGCGACGTTTTCCTCCTCCCGCACATGGCCCGTTATCGCCAGGCGCCCACCGCCGGGCATCGCTTCTTCAGCATTCTTCAATACGTTTAAGATAGCTTCTCTCATTTTGTCGCTATCAAGCATCAGCGCCGGCAACGTTTGTAGATCAAGATCAACAGCAATGCCCCTGGCGCTGAGGGCGGTTGTATACAAGGCGAGGGCTTCTTCGATGACTTTCCTTATGTGGGTCGGTCTGAAATCGAAGGCTTGAGGCCGGGCGAAGGAGCGGAAGTCGTTTAGCAGTCTCGTCAGCCTTTCGATCTCGGTAGATGCGCTTTCGATCATCTCCTGAACAACTAAATCCCGATCATTGTGGCGCTCATTCTCCGTCTGGAGAATTTGCATACAAGTGGACACCACATTTAAAGGATTGGCGATCTCGTGCGCAAAAACGGCGGCGGCAGTGCGCAGAACAGCTATCTGTTGCTATCTTGGGCCTTTTGCTGGACCAGCTGCTTTTGCAACAACTCTATCTCTTTTTTTAACTGATCGACTATCTCGGCGGCCGGAGCGTGGTTCTCACGGCTGCAGCGAGCCAGAATCAGAGTAGGGTTGTTTGTGTTTCCAGCTTGAAGAAGGCCCCCCTCGCAGCGAACTGGAATGCTTGTACCGTCTGACTGCAAGTTGAATGAATTGGCGATCATTCTCCGGCTGGAGCTCCAATGGTTTAGCCAATCACTGACCTTTGACGGCGGATCCGTTACTAGATCAGCCAACACCAGACCGACAAGATGATCCGTACGAAACAACTCATGGGCTGCCCGGTTGGCAGTTCGAATCGACCCCGACTCGGAGAGCAAAATGAAAGCGTCCGGTAAGAGCTCGGTGATCAGTTCGACTTCGTCAAGCGTCAATGATGCGACTCCAAGGCGATTCTTAACTTCCGCGTTGTCCCGGTGAATTTACCGAGCTAACGGCGAGTGTGTTTTTCAATCTCCAGCAGAAGTGAATTCAATTTGACGGGCTTTTCGATATAAGCCGCGCCGAGCCGTCTTGTCTGATCTCTTATCTGATCCGAGCCGAAGGCGGTCATCAGAATCGACCCTGCGTGGGGAGCGATACGATTTTGAAAGGATAGAACGTCTAGACCATTAATCATCCCCGGCATGCGCAGATCGCTTACGACCACGTCGAAATTGCCGCTGGCTTCAATCAAACGAACGGCATCTTCTCCTGTATCTGCCTGAGCCACTTGGTAACCGGCGCGCTCGAGAAATGTGGCAATATTTCGCCGCGCAGGTGAGCTATCTTCAACTAGCAAAACGTTTCGAGCCATATCTATATTCCACTCGAAGGAACACCGGTACTCAATCTGCACCCGGACCTGAGAGAAATGTTCTGCAGGAGTGATGCGGACAGTGAACCGAACAGCGGGGAACCTACAAGCAAGTATCTCACGCAATCTGTTTCCCCGGATTCATCTGGTTTCCCTTAGCCGATTCGAGCTCTTTGCCCATTCGCTCAAGGGCGGCCTTATCGAGGATCTCACGGACCTTGGGGAACATCTCCTCTTCTTCCTCAGCTACGTGATGCTCAACGGTCTTCTCCAAATGTGCGAGCTGGGAAGTAAAATCAGTGTCCTCTGTCGCTAGATCCTCTATTTCTAAAAGTAGCTGCTCAACCTGCTCGTGCTCCTCGCGCGACTCCCGCACCATGTCTTTCAATTCGTCGTGTTCCTCTAAGGCTGGATAGAAAATCGTCTCTTCAATCTCGGCGTGGACAGCTAATTCGGTGTCGATCTGATCAAACAGTTCTTTCTTTTCGTCATTATCACGAATCTGTTGCGCCTGCTCGAAGAGCTGCCTTACCTTTTGATGATCCTGGGTAAGTAGATCTAAAGCGTTCATCTCCACCTCCATATGACTGGAATACCGCTGCTCCGGAGCAAAGCAGGTGCCAGAGAGTAGGCGCGAAATGATATTCCTGTAATAGGGTATGCTCGTCATCGCGTCCGAATCATGCTCTTTGAGAGATTGCCTCGTCCCATTTACAAGACTTTTCGCAATTGCATAATCACTGACGCAACATGTCCACTTGCATATGCCGCCGCCGACGTGAGTGTCACTAGGGAAAGCGTATGGTGTCGCAAATACCAGCCATCGGATGCAATTGGCAAATCGGCGAATGGTCGGGCGTGCGGTTGGGTCGCAAATCGACTTCAGAGGTTGGGTTCCTACCGCATTTTCGGTTGTAGTTAACGGCGTTGGGGCAGTGGGTCTGATTGATTTCACCGGAGGAGCAATGGTACCTCTGCCGGAGGATGCCGCATCCAAACAGCGTTGGCGGTCGGGGATCTAGAACGGTTCGACAACCTTGCCGTCGATGCTGTCGTAACGTAGCCGGACGCGCTGTTTTAGATTGTTCTCAAGATCGTAGATATCGCATTGATCGTAGGGATGAGAATAGAGGTGCAGGCTAACCGCGGGCACCATTGACGGATTCGCCACGCTGTGAATATCGGCCGGGCCGTCGAGATGACCGCGCTCGCCGCGATAGGGTTCGCCAATTTGCCGCACCACTAATGGGTTCTCGGAAAATTCGCGGTAGTTACACAACAATAGGCTGCCTTGCTCGACCCGGCTCCAGCAACGCTCGCCTTCATGGCCGTGGACCGGCGCCCGCTGGCCGATGTTCCAGCAAATAACCAGCAACTCAAAGAACTCGTTTTTGAAGACCAGATTACGCGTGTAGCGCTCCGGACGAAAAAAGATGTAGCGCTGCAGGGAATCCGGCTCGATCAACGTTTTCTGTAGATGAGCATGAATATCCTCGGTGGCAAATCCGCGCCCGAGAACGACGTTGATGCCGTCCAGGAAAGTTTCCATGCTGAGCGAATTTTGACTGGCCATGGTACGAGCGAGCCCCTAAAACTTCACAAAGATATCTTTGGTTTCGTCCCCCGTCAGTTGCTTGATCGTGGTGATGCGATCGCTGAATTCGGTGAGGGTGCCGAGAGATGCGGAGCCGACGTCGATCAGGATCGAGAAAAGCGAAAAGCCCAAGCGCTCCTTTTCTTTTCGGAATTGCTCCGCCCATTCCGACGCCACTTGACATTCGCCGTCAGTGATAAAGACAACATCGCCTTTTTTGAAGCGAGCGTGCTTCAAGCACTCCAGCGCCGCGTCCAATGGTCGTTGGAAGTCGGTCCCGCCGCCCGGGAAATATTCCGCAAGATCCATTACGGTCTTGGTCTCGATCTCGTAACGATCCCTGGAATTCATATCGAGAATTTGTAAAGGCGTCTCTTCAGAAGAGAAGCAAATCGATCGGAAGAGTCTGCGCTGGCGTCTTGCTATCTCAAGCAAAGTGAGAGTAACGGCTTTGGACCAGATTTCCTTATCGCCCGCCATAGACGAGCTGCCATCTAGACAGACGATCATCGGACCTTTGCCTTTTTCTTCGACGCCGCGCAGCGAATATTGAATCAGTTCCTGGTCGAGATAACGCCGCAAGAAATCCTTGCGCAGGGCGGGATGATGCAAGGTCAACATCTCGTGCGGCAGCAGACGGTGAATGGAATCGCCACGTTCGACTTCGAGCACTTCTTCGTTGGAACGTTCGAAAGCCTTCGTGCGCAGCGCCATGGCATGAAACTTCATCCGGCCCACCAGGCGCGCCAGCTTTTTAAGCTTCGCATTCCCCGCGAGACGCCTTCCCAGCTCGAGCTTTTGGCCGGGCGGCGACTTCTGCCCGGTGCCGAGTGTCGTTCCCCATGTTTCGGCTTCCTCGGTGGCGTCCTCCAACTGTTGAGCGACTTTGATCGCTTCGGCCTGCATCCGATTGGTTGCCTGCGCATCGATTTGCTTCAGGTCTTCTTTGAGTTGGGCGGTTTTGTGCCGCAACGATGCTTCGGCGCCTTGAACCTCCCCGCCCATGCGCTCTTTGGCTTTGTCCAAGGCCTTTTTCCCGTCTTGCGAGAGATTCTCTTCCGGGATCGTGTCGGCGTTTTCGTACTCGTCGCGCTTTTGATTGAGGATCTCTTCCTGTTTCCGAATGTCCCAGAGGTCGCGTAAATCGCGCCGGTTAAGAAATTTCTCCTCGCGTACCTGCGCTAGCAGACGCTCGCCTAGCAGCAAGGTCGAGAGCCCGGCGCGGGCCTCGTTCAGCAGAGTTTGCTCGCGCAGGAAGTCGTATTGGCTTCCTTGTCCGATGGCTTTGAGAAGTCTCTCGTTAAGTAGAGCGCTGGGAAGAACTTCGGCCTCCTTGTGATAGATTATATTGGCCTTGAATAACAGCGAAAAAATATCCTGGAGTAAGGAACCGAAATGGGGCAGGAGAGTGCTGCCCTGTTCTTCTAACATTTGCAATGATGGCGAATCGGAGCGGAGTTGGCCATAAGCGCGGCGGTCGTAAGCATCGCTGTCAATCCAGAAGGTATTTTGCGGCAGAGGTTGAAAGATCCGTTTGATCGGTGTCTTTTTGCTTCGTGGGGGCATCAGAACTGCTCCAGCATCTGTTTCTGTAACTGCTCGATTTCACTCCGCACGGTATTGACTCGTTCCACCGGACGCCCCAAGCGCTTGGCCTTGTCGACGATCTGATCGACCTTAGCGAGAATGTTGCGCAGCTTGGTGTGAAATTCGATGAGCGCGCGCGCTTTCTCGTCGCTGGTGGCCCACGGGCGAGTCCTCGTATCCCAGGATCAAATCGCGGATCGTGGTGCGCACCTGCTCGTGCTCGGCGGGGTCGCGCCATAAAACATGCTCAAGAAAAAACAGATCTTTTTCCGCGACTTCCTTTTCGCCCTCCAAAAACGCATGCGCCTGAAGCAATGTCAGAGACTGACGATAGCGGCGGTCGGAGGCGACGATATTTTTCTTGTTCAATTCGCGCCGGATATCGGCAATGCCGCGATAAACGTGGGATGGAATCAATACCGCCCTCACCTGATTCTGAAGGTCCTCCAGTTCGGCCAGGCTGAGAGTTGTCCGTTCGGGCTGTTTCTGGGATTCCAACATGCGCAAAAAGCGAAAATCCTCGGCGATATAACCGACCACGAAGCGCAGCAGAAAGCGATCGTAGAGCGCGGTGAGCTCTTCTTCTTCGGGCAGCTCATTGCTGGCGCCGAACAGCGTCAGCAATGGCACCCGGGCGACGGTTTTGCCGTTGTGAAACAGCCGCTCGTTGAGCAGGGTGAGAATCGAATTCAGAATCGATGAGTTGGCTTTAAAGATTTCATCGAGAAAGGCGATCTGGGCTTCGGGGAGTTTATCACTGGTCACTCGCCGGTAATCATCCTGTTCCAGCGCCTTTAAACTGACCGCGCCAAAAATTTCCTCCGGCGTGGTAAAACGGGTAAGCAGCCATTGAAAATACTTGCCGCCTTGGATGCGGCGACATAGCTCATCGGCAAGCATGGACTTGGCGGTGCCGGGCGGTCCGATGATCAATAAGTGATGAGAAGAGAGCAGCGCGGCGAGCGCGCCGTCGATTAAATCGAGCCGCTCGAGAAAAGTTTGCCGCAGCTCCTCGCGGATCTTCTTGAGCTTTTCTTGTCCAGTCATCGTTTGGATAAAGTTACCAAATGGCCCTGGTAGAAACAAATAGACATCCGCCAATCATTTAGATATTGAGGGAGCATTGCATGTAACGGAGGAGGGCTCGCTTATGCCGACCGTGAAGATCTTTTCTATGATTTGGCTGGCGGTGCTGTTCGCTCTGCCGGGCTCGATCTATGGTCAGGATGCTAAGCTGATCGAAGGCGCCAAGAAGGAGGGTGGCAAGGTTGTCGTCTATGGCTCCATCGAAAACGACACCATGGACCTCATCGCCGCCGCGCTCAAGAAGAAAACCGGACTAGAAACCGAATTCTGGCGTTCCTCGAGCACTAAGGTCATGGACCGGGTGCTTAACGAGATGCGCACCGGCAAGCCGCTCTACGATGTGGTGCTGACCAATACCGCGCCGATGGAGTTCATGTTCAACGAAGCGGCGCTGGCGAAATACGATTCGCCGTCGGCAAAATCATTTCCAAAAGAAGTGATCCACCCAAATCTCGGCCCGCAGTATCGCAATAGTGTCATTGGCATCGTCTACCACGCCGGCATCATCAAACCGGCGGAGGCGCCAAAGTCGCTGGAAGATCTGCTCAAGCCGCAGTATGCGGGAAAGTTGGTAATTCCCGATGCCAGCCAGCATACGACCACGGCGCAATGGATGGCGAGCCTGCACAAAGTAATGGGCGGCAAAGAAAAGGCAGACAAGTTTCTCCGCGATCTGGCGGCAACCAAGCCCTTATTGGTGGAATCTTTGACTCCGGCGGGAGAACGGATTACCACTGGCGAAAGACCCATAGGCATCGCCTTTCTCAAAAACGTGGTGTTCTACGGTAAAAAGGGAGTTCCGCTGGATTACGTGCGGCTGGGCAAATTCATGGGCGACGGACAGGCGGTAGCCATCGGCGCCAAGCCGCCCCATCCCAGTGCCGGGAAAGCATTCGTCGATTTCTTTATCGGCGAAGAAGGCCTGAAATTGATGGCAGGGATCGGCGAGTTCGTCACCCGCAAGGGGATCTATCCGCCCCTTCCGGACGCCGATAAAATCGAACTGGTTGAAATGATCGACATGGATAAAAAAGCCTACGCGGAAAAAATGGCGGAGTATCGAAAGATCTTTTTGCAGAATTAGCGGAGGCGCTTTTGATCGACAGTGAGTGGGACGTTATTCTAATTGGAGCGGGGCAAAACAACTTCGCTCTCGGAACCTATCTCGGCCGTGCCGGCCTACGGACGGTGATTTGCGAGAGCCGCCTGGAAAACGGTGGACGCTTGGCCAGTGAAGAAATCACTATTCCGGGTTACTGGCACAACACGCTGGCTTATTTCCAAGATAACCGCGAGATCTCCCCAGTATGGAAAGAACTCAGATGGGATAATGGCTATCACGCCGAGTTCGTGTCGCCGCCGGTAATAAGCTCGTTGCTGCTGGCCAACGGCCGCGCGGTTTCGCACCATCAAACGTTACAAGACACGCTCAGCTCGATTGCGCGGTTTTCGTCGAAAGACGCCGAAGCATGGCGGCAGACCCATGACAAGTTCCATCTGCTTATCCGCGATTGTTTGATTCCTTATTACTATCAGCCGCCGATTTCGGACAGCGAGCTCGATAAAAAGCTAGTATCCAAGCCTCATGGGCAGGAATTCAGCCGACTCTGGCGCTTGACCCCCGGTCAAGTGGTCGACGAGTTATTCGAGAGTGATGCAGTGAAAACTCTCGTCCTGTCGCAAATGGCCATTCCGCGAGGCGTTATCATGGATTATCGGGGCGGCGCCATCGAGGTTCTCAAGTTGATTGCCGGCGACGAAAAACCCGAGCTCGCCCGTGGCGGGTCCCATTCCATCGCCCAAGTCCTGCAGCGCGCCTACGTTCATGCGGGCGGTCAAATCCGCGCCGTACATCACGTCGATAAAATTCTCGTTGAAAAAAACAAAGCCGTGGGAGTTCGCCTGCGTGACGGGCGCGAATGGAAGGCAAAGCTTGCCGTCGTTTCCAACACCGATCCGTACTCGACCTTCAGGGAGTTGATTGATCAGGAGCATCTCCCCCGTGACTTCACCAAGCCAATCGAAGGCATCGAACCCGATGAGTTTTCCTATTTCCAAATTCACCTAGCGCTAAAGGCTCCAGTCCGCTATGCGTTTCATGAAGCGGAAGATCCAGCCGTGGCCCGGGCGATGAACGTCAACATTGGACCGGAGAAACCTGACGACCTAAATGAGATGTGGAAAGAGATTCGCGCCGGTGAATTTCCACAGCATGTCTGTCTTCACGCGATTTGCCCAACGGTTTTTGATCCGCTCCAGGCGCCCAGGGGCAAGCATGCGGCATCATTGTTTATGCCCGTGCCTTATCAGTTGAAAGGCAAACGGCCGGAGGATTGGGTCAAGCTCAAGCGCGGTTTTATGGAGACGATTCTAGATATTTGGCGCCGCTACGCGACCAATTTGACCGGTGACAACATCGAAATGAAAGTTGCCATGGATCCATTTTACGTCGCTGGCCGTTGGCCCAACATGCGCCGCGGTTCGGTTTGGGTAGCGCGCAAATCCGCGGGGCAAATGGGGGTAAACCGGCCCAATCAACAGTTGTCTGGTTACCGCACGCCGATCGCCGGTCTCTACCAAGTCGGCGTCGCCACCCATCCCGCCGATGCGGTGATCGCCGGCTCCGGGTACAACTGCTGGCGAGTTATGAAGGAAGATCTGAAACTATGATCGTTCAAGGGTTTAATGGTTCAAAAGTTCAACGCCAGACCAACGGCGATAATCTCCTCCAGTTATTTCTCTATTCTGACGTTGAATTGTTGAACCTTTGAACGGTTGAACGTTACGAGGGAAACCCATTCACACGAAGATGTTTGAGTCACACTCGAAACAAAAGCTATGCCTAAAATTTTAGAATACGACGGTGTTGTCATCGGCGCGGGTCACAACGGCATGATCTGCGCCGGCTATTTAGCCAAGTGCGGCCAGAAAATTATGGTCGTGGAAAAGAACATGGAAGTGGGCGGCGGTCTTGACTCTCATGAGGACCGCGACTATCCGGGCTTCTGGCACAACATTCATTCGGTGTTTCACCGGGGCCTGATGATGCTTCCATGGTACAAAGATTTAGAGTTGGAGAATTTCGGCATCCATTACTACAAACCCGATCCGGGCGTGGTGCACCACTTTCCCGATGAAACCTACTTGGGCTGGTTTGCCGATGTGAATCGAACTGCGGAAACGATTGCGAGATTCTCTAAAAAAGACGCAGCAACGTTTCTCGACATCTGGAGCCGTTGGCAACCAGTGGTGAAAAACATTGTGTTCCCGGAAACCTATGCGGTTCCCATGGTGTTCGAGGAGAAACGGCCCTTGCTCGAAAAAACGGCTGAAGGCCGCGAGTACCTGAAATACTTCGATACCACACCGGAAGAGTTCGTGCTGCGCCACTTTGAGCATCCGCGGGTGCAGGCGTTTATCGGCTTCTTGGGCGTCATGCGCGGGTACGAACTGGATGCGCCCAAGACCGGTTACTTAATCCCGGCGATGATCGCCTGGGGAGTCAATCCGCAACTCTGCCGCGGCACATCTCACGCATTGGGAGACAACCTGGCGCACATGATGTCGCACAACGGCATCGATTATGTCGAGTCCAACGGAGTCGAGCGAATTCTCGTCGATAAGGGACAGGCGACCGCGGTGGTGCTCGAGGACGGCACGGTCATCAAGGCGCGTAAGTTCATCGCCTCCAACGTCAATCCGGTCGAAACATTTATCAAACTGGTTGGTCGGGAAAACTTGGAACCGAAATTTGCCGACATGGCAAACAATTTCAGATTCTCCAAAACGACGCCGATCTTTGCCACCAATCTGGCCTTGAATGAACGGCCGAAATACATCACGGAAAAAAAGTACCCGGAGGTCGCCGGTTCGTTCATGCACATCGTCGGCTTGGAAGAATACGACGAACTGCGCAACTTGTTCGAAGACTGTCGTACAGGGCAGTTGCCGCGCAAGCCGTTTATGAACGGCGCAACGCCGTCGTTTCACGACCCGACGCAGGCGCCTCCCGGCAAGGCCACTGCGTTCATGTGGCAGCTGGCGACTTATAACCTCTGGGGCAATCCGCAAAACTGGGACAAGGTGCGCGGCGAATGGTTCGACAAACAGCTGGCGGTCTGGCGCCGTTTCGCCCCCAACCTGGATGAAACCAATATCCTTTCAACTGATTCAACCACGCCATTGGATATCGAACGCCACGATAAGAACATGTATTGCGGCGACTGGATGATCGGCGAGTACGCGGGTGATCAAGCACTGGAAAATCGTCCTTTTCCAGGATGGGGAAATTATCGAACTCCCATCGACGGGTTATATTTATGCGGCTCGTCGTGCCATCCGGGCGGCAACATTACCGGCGCGCCTGGATACAATGCCGCGCGGGTGATCGCCGAGTCGCTCGGATTGGAAACTTGGTGGAAGCCGGTCGACATGAGCGAGCACCTGAAAGGACTCGGATGAATAATCGGAGTAATGGAGTACTGGAGTACTGGAGTATTGGGTTCCGGAGTCATCACTCCACCACTCTATTACGCCAATACTCCTGGAGGGGCCGGTGAGGTTGAGCGGGCGTGTGGCTATCGTCACCGGCGGTGCGCGCCACATAGGCGCCGCATACGCTCGCAAGTTGGCCGAGGAAGGTGCGGCGGTTGTCATTGCCGATATTCTCGATGGTGAGACGGTCGCAGACGAGATCCGTGCAGCGGGCGGTAGAGCGCTGGCGCTCAAAATCGATGTCTCCGACGAAGCGGACACCGGTCGAATGGCTTTGGAGACGGTGAAGGCTTTCGGACGAATCGATATTCTGGTGAATAACGCGGCGATCTTTATCAACATCCAGCGCCACCCGTTTTATGAGATCAGCGCTGAAGAATGGGACCGGGTATCCGCAGTCAACATCAAAGGCCCGTTTCTCTGCGCCAAAGCGGTTTTCCCGCAGATGAAAGAGCAGAAGAGCGGCAAGATTATCAACATCTCCTCTTCGACTGCGTATTGGGGGACTCCCAATTTTCTGCACTACGTCGCCTCCAAAGCCGCGCTGATCGGCATGACTCGCTCCCTGGCACGAGAGGTTGGTGAGTTCAACATCTGCGTCAATGCCATCGCCCCAGGCCTGGTCGAGCACGAAGGTCAGAACGCGCCCAAAGTATTGACCGAACTGCAACTCAAAGAACGCTCGATTAAACGGCTGCAAACGCCGGAAGATTTGCTTGGCGTTCTCACGTATCTCGCATCGTCCGATAGCGATTTCGTCACCGGCCAAACCATGGTTATCGATGGCGGCAGTATTCTGTACTGATAAGCCGTTCAATAGTTTAATGGTGGCAGGCCGGGTTCCAATCGTTCCAGTTGTTCCAAACGTTGCAATAGTTAAGATAACTGGGTTGGCGTGGCGGTTTTCTTGATTCTAAACACCTGGAACGTGTGGAACGATTGGAACCTTCAGCAAAGGTGAGTTGAACCTTTGAACCAAATCTAGTTATGCCCAAAAATTTACGCACGTTCTTAGATGACATGCGCCGGATTTATCCCAACGAAGTTGTGACCATTTCCAAGACCGTCAATCCGCTTACTTACGATGTGACTGCGATCGTAAAACAGCTCGGCGCGCTCAAGAGGTTTCCCGTTTTGCTGTTCGAACAGCCACTCAACCCGCATGGACAGCTGAGCGGCATCCGCCTTGCCATCGGAACGGAAAACACACAAAAGAAAGCGCAAGTGGCGCTGGGTGTACCTGCTGAGATGGATCGCGCCGAAATGGCGCGTGAAGTCCTGCGCCGGGAAGCGGCGAGAATCGCGCCTATTCTCGTCGATAAGAGGGCGGCGCCGGTTAAAGAAGTCATTCAGAACGGCGACGACGTCGATCTTTACCAGTTGCCGTTGATGCGCCATCACGAGATGGATGGCGGGCCTTATATCGATATGTCGAGCGTTGCTCGGGATCGCAACAGCGGCGTCTACAACGCTTCGTATCATCGGATGGAAGTCAAGGATCGAAACCATACCGGTTTCCTTATGACCTTGCAGCATATGTGGCGCATTTTCCGTGGCTACGAAGAAGCGAACGAAGAATGCCCGGTAGCCACCGTGATCGGCCATCATCCTGGCTATCAAATGGGCGCCTGCTATGGCGGCCCGTTCGAGATCAGCGAGTACGAAATTATCGGTGGCTATTTGCAGGAGCCGCTACGCTTGACGCCGTCGGAAACATGGGGTGAGCGTCTACTCGTTCCCGCTGATGCCGAAGTCGTCATCGAAGGCGCGTTGCTGCCGGGAAAGCGAATGGTCGAAGGTCCGTTCGGTGAGGTGAACGGCTATCTGGGCATGCAGGGGTTTCAGCAATCGGCTTGTTACGAAGTGCGGGCGATTACGCACCGCCGGGACGCGATGCACATGTCAATTCTCACGCCCGAGGGCGACAAGCCGTGGATGGATCTGGCGCGCGAAGGCGCGTATCTGCGCCGATGCCGCGAGGCGGTGCCCAACGTTCAAGCCGTGTGTACCAGTGGCCGCCATGCTCTGTTGAATGTGTTTATCTCAATGAAAAAAATGTCCGAAGGAGATCCCGGTCGCGCCGCCGCCGCGGTTTTGACATGGGATTGGTGTAAGAATGTCTTCGTC
>JAJONK010000192.1 GCA_021323355.1 Deltaproteobacteria bacterium | reverse complement strand
AATGTCGGCTACATCGCCGGACAGCCCGAAGAGCGGAGTCGCATCCCCAATCCGACAGTAGACAATTACAAAGGCGATTACTTCAAGTACTTTATGGATATTCGCGGCGGAAAGGCGCCTGGACGAACCAGTAGCGACCAAGTGACCTTTTTCATCAATGCCGGCACCCAAGGACTTCAGTTCGCCGCCTGCGCCGGCAAGGTCGTCGAATTAGCCAAGCAAAAGAAGGTCGGCCGCGAGCTACCGACCGAATGGTTTTTACAGGATATCCGTGACTGAGTGAGAATGTGCATCGGAATTTGCCGGTCAGATCTCCTGCTGCCGGCAGCACGGAATACGTTAGGCAGGTGCCGAATCCGATCGCTCCCACATCCGCTTTGACAATCTTAGCGTAAGATGTCTGGGGATTGCGAAAAAAACCAACCCCGCCATTCGTTTGCTCATTGAGGAAAAATCAGACATCTTCCATCACCAGAATATATAGCCATGGAAAACGCCGAATTTTTCAATCTATACAATCATGGCCTCATCCGAGTCGCGGTCGGTATTCCGGAGGTGCAAGTCGCGGATCCGGCGTTCAACGGGAGCCGCACCATTGAGCTTATGGAAAAGGCGGAGCGTGATAAGGCGGTTCTAGCGCTGTTTCCGGAACTTGGGCTCTCGGCCTATTCTTGCGACGACTTGTTTCACCAGCAGGCGCTGTTGGATGGCTCATTGGATTCCCTGCGGGGGATTTTGAAAGCATCGGAAGCTTTGAACCTCCTAGCCGTAATCGGCATGCCGCTGCAAGTCGATCACCTCTTGTTCAATTGCGCCGTTGTCCTCTCTCGCGGGAAGATTCTTGGCATCATTCCTAAGTCGTTCCTGCCCAATTATCGGGAATATTACGAGTACCGACAGTTTGCTCCGGCAGCTGCAGCTTGCAGTACCGAAGTGGAAATCTTCGACCACAGCGCCATTCCGTTTGGGTCGCACCTGCTTTTCCAGGCTGACAAGCAGCGCGAGTTTACGTTCTGCGTGGAGATTTGTGAAGATCTTTGGGTACCGATTCCGCCTTCGTCTTATGCCGCGTTAGCCGGCGCTACTGTTATCTTAAATCTTTCAGCTTCGAATATTACGATTGCGAAGGACGAGTATCGGCACAACCTAGTCGCCAACCAGTCGGCCCGATGTATCGCCGCTTACCTCTATACCGCAGCAGGCACCGGCGAATCGACCACTGACCTTGCATGGGATGGCCATGCGATCGTCTATGACAGCGGCGTTCTTGTCGGAGAGTCGGAACGGTTCCGTTACGACTCCCAGTTGGTACTGGCGGAACTCGATTTAGAGCGGCTGGCGCTCGAGCGCATGCGTCAGAACACCTTCGGCCAGAGCATGCAGCTACACCGCGAAGAGTTGCGCCGCTTCCGCAAAGTTCCGTTCAATCTCGAGACGCCGAAAACGGGCCGCCTGTTGTGCAGCCGAAAGATTGATCGATTTCCTTACGTTCCGTCCGACCCGGCGGTGCGCGACCGCCGCTGCTATGAGGCGTACAACATTCAGGTGCAGGGATTAGTTAAGCGGCTCAAGAGTTCTAAAATATCCAAAATTGCTATCGGCATTTCCGGCGGGCTTGATTCAACTCACGCGCTCGTGGTGGCTGCGCGAGCGATGGATGTGCTGCAACTGCCTCGTTCTAACATTTCGGCCTATACCATGCCCGGCTTCGCCACCAGCCAACATACCTTGGACAACGCCAAAGCGCTGATGGCGGCCATAGGTTGTGAATCCCATGAATTGGACATTCGCCCGAGCTGCGAGCAGATGCTGCGAGATATCGGCCATCCCTACGCGAGCGGAGAACCTGTTTACGATGTTACCTTTGAAAACGTTCAGGCGGGAGAGCGCACCAGCCATCTTTTCCGGCTCGCCAACCTTCATCAAGCATTGGTGCTTGGCACCAGTGATCTGAGCGAGCTGGCGCTGGGCTGGTGCACCTATGGCGTGGGAGATCACATGTCCCATTACGCCATCAATGCCAGTGTGCCGAAAACTCTGGTTCAGTTTCTGATTCGCTGGGTTGCTGAGACAAACCAGCTCGGTGAACAATCGAGCCGGATTCTTCGGGCGATTCTCGACACCGATTTCAGCCCGGAGCTGATTCCGGCCAAGAATGATGGAGAGCCGTTTGCCCAGAAAACAGAAGACATCATTGGTCCGTACGAGCTTCAGGATTTCACTCTGTATTACACCCTCCGCTTCGGATACGCGCCTTCGAAAATCGCCTTTCTATCGTATTGCTCCTGGAGAGATCGGGCTCAGGGCCGCTGGCCCGATGTTCCGGAGCTTAAGCGCAACCAATACACCATCGGCGAAGTAAAGCACTGGCTTTCGGTCTTTGCCTGGCGTTTTTTTCAGCTCAGCCAGTACAAGCGGAGTTGCATACCCAATGCGCCGAAGGTCGGTTCAGGGGGGTCTTTGTCGCCGCGCGGCGACTACCGGGCGCCCAGCGACAGCGAAGCGGCGGTTTGGTTAGAAGAGATAAAGAACATTCCAGATCAGGACCTCGAAGCTGGTTCGTAGCCGCTCTGTTTTTTTTAGCATGGCCAAGTAGCAGCGTTCAGATATCGATTTTACAAGCTCGATGAACGAAATCAGCGAATACGTTGCGCGCGTTGCCGAGCGCTTCCACTCTGAACTTGGGTCTTCGCTGGTAGAGGTCTATAAACTTGGCAGCCTCGCCCACGGCGGCTTTAGCGCCATTTACAGCGACATCGATGTGGGTCTTCTGCTCAACTGCCAAGAGCCGCCATCGGACTTCGCGGCGCTCGTGATTCAAGCCAAGAGTTTGCACCCCGAGTTAGGCAAAAAGCTCTCGGTGTTTTGGGGCAATCCCGCGTTCAGCTGGGGTCGCCTGCCGATAATCGATCGGTTGGATCTACTGGATCATGGGATTCCGATAATGGGCGATCACAAAGCGGACTTTCCCCGGCCGATGCGGGTTGAAGTTCATCAAGCGCTACGTGAAAGCATAGAAAAAAGTTGGCAGCCGCGTATTCCTGAGCTCCAGGCGTTAACCCGGCTTGAAGCAAAAGACCGCAAGCCCTATGTGCGGGCAATCCTGTATGCGGCGCGCCTGATTTTCACCTGGGACAAACTTAGGGTGGACTCGAACGATCGCGCGGTCGAATATCTGCACCAGGTCCGACCTCCTGGCCTTGATATCGAGTCCATCGAGAGGGCGCTAGCCTGCCGCCGAGGTCAGTGTACTGTCGAAGATGTATTTGCTCTGCGAGCCGATCTCAACCGCCAGGTCCAAAGCGCGCTCAGTTACATTTCCAAAAGAACTTAGGCCCAAACGGTTACTGCGGGGGGCAGCTTAACGTTGCGCGCCCTACGGTTTGCCAAGCGGTTCGTTATTGCGCGAGCAGCCTTTGGGTTCAGAGTTTTCCTGCTGAGTGAAGAAAGTTGGTTCGACTGAACTACTAGAGCTAGCAGCCTCACTGAGACAAGGTGTCCTAACTCCTACAGGAGACGAATCATGAAAATCGCGACTGCCTTTCTTGCACTGGTCGCCAGGCAGGAAATTACCAGGAGAAAAGCTGGTTGCTTGCTCTTCTTGTTCGTCCATTTGATTTCCGGCTGCGCGGCATTAAACAACAGCGTGAAGTTTTATCAGGACCAACCGCGCCGGCCGATCAATTGGCGCGAATACACAAGTGACTAAGTATGGTGAATAAAGGAACCGTTCAAGCTCGTAGCTTGACAGCGCGAGAAGAGTAGAACTCTGGCTTGGCATGAATGCGGCCAGAGCGCTTGCGCTCAGGCGGTCATCTCGTACGGCACTTGAATCGGGCCGTCTACCTGCCGGATCGTTTGCTTCTCCAGATCATAACTTCCCTGCGTGATCTTTCCGGCGACCCGTTCCGAGCGCAGGATGATAGCCACTGATCTGGTGGGGCCGCCCTGTTCGGCATGGATATCGAACGGCGGAACCAGATCTACTTTGCCTGCATTCCCTTCGGTGACGCTTTCCAATTCCAATTTCGCATAACCTTCTTTGCTCCGATCATCGGCGCGGCGGAATCGTTCGAGTCTTTCAGTGCCCTCCAAAATACCGTACGCCGTCCAGGCATGCGCATGATCGTGGATACTCCCTTTGCGACTTGGGACGCGGACGACACCGTTGATCGCAAAATTGAAGTCCGGATCTTCGTAGAAGAGTAAATTCTTGCGTCCTTCAGTGGAAGGCCAGGATTTCGCGGCATCCTTAACGCTAGGATCCTTGACAAGCTCTTCCAGCAGGCTCGCGCCCTTTTTCATACGAGCGTGCATGTCCGGCAATTCGGACCAGGCAGCGCGCAGTTCCTGAATAAACTTTTCGAATGCCGGAAGTCGTGTTGAAGTTGTCATCTGACCTCCAATAGCCGCTAGTAACTAGCGCTTGAGCCGGAGAGTTTTGTTATTGATTTGAAGAATAGCACACTAAGACTGCAAGCAAGATCATTTGCCGCTGTTAACTTGACGCACGAACCGGTCATCGAAAAACTGCCCCGGTGCCGCTTTCTTTGCTTCGGGAATGGTTTCCGACAGGAAATCCAGAATGCCCTGAACACCGGGCTCGGAAATTACCAGCTCCCGTCTGAAGCCCGCGCGGCGATAAAACTCATACGTTTTGTCGAGCACGTCGGCATCGGCTTCTTTGGTGTATTTGCCGATGACCTTCATGGCGAAGGGCTTGTCACTGTAATATCGATCGATACCCGCGCGCACTGAGCGCAAGAGCGGCACCAAGCGCGAGCCGAGCTCGTCCATGCGGCTGCGCCGCACGACAATCCCGACATTCTGATAGGGAACATCCAGTAAATTAACCATGGAACGAAAGCCGGCACGCTCCAGGACAAAGCTGGCGGGAGGCGCGCCCAAGCCGCCGATGATCTGACCGCTGTGGAGAGCGGCAACGACCTGGGCACTGCTGCCGAGAGGAAACAGTTGCACGTCTTTCGGCGTGAGTCCCATTTTTTTGAGAGCTACCAGGGTGCCGTAAGCGACCGGTGTGGCCGGCCGGTCGGTGCCGACTAGCTTGCCCTTGAGTTGTTCCGGGCTTTTTACTTCCGGTCGCGCATAAAAGTCCCAGATCATCGTATTGAGCAGTCCCGCGACAAAGACGACGTCGTGACCGCGCAAGGAAGCGGTAATCACCGGTGCTGCCGAGACTTGAACCGCATCGATTTCATTGGCGATGAGCGCCGGTATGGCGACACTCGACGCCATCGACAAAACTTCGACTTCGACGCTCTCTTTGGCAAAGCCGCCGATCTCTTTCGCCATCCACAGCGACGCCATTGTCGCTGATGTGCTGAGATAAGCGACCCTCAGGGGCCGGCTCGCGCGAGGAGATGCTTGCGCGAGGGTGACTTCCGCCTGAGTCATTGAAGATGGCAGCGATCGCAAAGAGGCTGCGCCGGCTTCAGCGCCGAATAGCATTCGGACGGCCATGCCGATCAGCAACAAGGCATTGCCAATGAGCCGATGCCGTAAAAAAACTGAAGCGCGCAACCCGTAAGACAGCCTGATCGCGGTTCGACCTGTTCTGGGAGGTGCTTCTTTTCTGG
>JAJONK010000619.1 GCA_021323355.1 Deltaproteobacteria bacterium | reverse complement strand
TAGCCGTGCGCTCCACGGCCTCCTCACCCATGACGTTGTGGCGCATGGCGATATGGCCGACCAGCCCGCCGACATTGATACCGAGCTTCCCTTCCAGCGCATCGAGGTATTGGCCGTAGGTGTTCCATCCCCATTTCACCCCTTGCTCCAGCGCGAACCGCGGAATTGCCTCGACTCGAACGAAACTTTTAACGATCGCGTCCTCATCGCCCTTCTTGACCGGCGCAAGCGATAAGCCGCAGTTACCCATGACCACGCTGGTAACACCATGCTGCGGTTCACAAGTCCCATAGGGATCCCACAACATCTGCGCGTCCAAGTGCGTATGATGATCAATAAAGCCGGGAGATACAGCCAACCCGCCGGCATCGATCGTCCGCGCCGCTGTGCCGGTTAACCTTCCAACTTCCACGATCTTGCCACCTTTTACGCCGACATCGGCCACGTAAGAGGGCAAGCCCGAGCCATCGACGACGCGCCCACCGCGAATTAACAGATCATAAGCCATTTGCACCTCCTGAGTTGAACGAGGAAAACGTCAATATCCGAAGCGACTGCATGCTATTGCGATACAATCGGCAACGAATTCTCCACTAGTGAAGCACACCATCTTTATGCCTTATCAATTGCGCCCCACTTTGTCCATCAAGTAACGCTAATGCGAGAATAGTTGAGCGTTGTCAGCAGTGAGCGAGGATGGTGAGACCGGAAGCGTGGGCAGTCGAGCACGCAGTTGGCTCTAAGGCCCCGACGTACCAAATATCAGCCTTTAGGGGAATGCGGGGTGGCCTTTAAGGCACTGTCCCATTGCCCACGGCTGTAGGCTCGCTGGCCTCGCGGGAGCCGAAAAATGTCAGATTAGGGTAACGCTTACCTTCAACCGCTCGAGGCAGCTTCAACCTGTCACTGCTCCAATGATCGAACGGCGAGATCGGCGCCGTGTGCCTCCCAATTTTTGCCATCGAAGGAGCTGACGTTCACATGCCCAACGGTCGCGGGGTCGAGGCAGCGAACGTTGACACTATAGCCGTCGGGATTGGAACGAGGGACATAAAAAGGTTTGATGCCACAGGTCTTACAGAATAGATGCTTGGCGACACCGGTGTTGAATGTGTACGTTGTCAGGTCTGCGGAACCCTGGAGCAACCGGAATCGTGATCGCGGCACGATCAGGTGAAGAAAACCGCTTTTGCTGCAGATCGAGCAGTTGCATTCCAATGCATCAAGACCGGCGCCTCAACTCGGATATCGGCCTGAACTTTTACCCGCTTTCAGCGACACGCCTGAAGTCTGCGCCAACGATTGCAGCAGTTCGGCCACTTCGGCGTCGCTGCGCAGATTGTGTTGCGCCTGGGTCCCGGCGATGCCGACTCTAATGGAGACTGCCCAATCCGGTAAAACCCTGAATAAATCCTCGTCAGTCAGATCATCGCCGATAGCCATAATGAAGTCGTAATCTTTTTCGATGATCCATTTTAATGCCGCGGTTCCCTTATCGACCCCGGCGTTAGTGATTTCGACCACTTTGCTCCCCTGCCGAACATGAAGATCAGTCTTGGAGATCAGGCTCAACAGATGATCTGTCAGCTCGGCCGCGAGAAAATGGGCCTGCTCAGGATCCGCCGAACGATAGTGCCATGCCACGGAATTCTCCTTTTCCTCAACAAAAGCGCCGGGCAATCGATCTGCGTAGATCTCCAGTATCGGCAATAGCTGGCGCATCCATGCCACCGAGAATGGTTTGAAAAGCTGCCATGTCTCGGCCGCCTTCCTGAACCATGCGCCATGCTCGGCAACCAGGCCGACCCTGAGGTCGCCGAACCACTGCTGCAGAGTCTGGCGATCGCGTCCGCTTGTGATGATCACGTCATTAGCCGGATCGGCGGTTAAAGACCGTAATAGCGCGAGCCTGCTCTCATCCGGTTTCGCCATTTCCGGCGATTTTACCAACGGAGTCAAGGTACCGTCATAATCGAGAAACAACGCTCTCCGGCAACTCTTTCTATACTGTTCGACAACCGCCCGCCGCGCCTGTGGCGAAAGCAGTTTGGCTTCGGTCCGATCTTGGACTTCGCGTAAGGCGACAAGGTTGTTGAGAAAGTCATTCGCCCAGCGCGTGACATGGTACCGTCTCAAGCGCCGCTGCATTATCTTGTTGCGGCGTTTTTGCTCCTCCAGCGGTGTTTCCAACGCCTCTTTAAGGGCACTGGCGATTTCCGACCGGTTATTTGGATTGATGATGATTGCTTCGGGCAATTCTTTGGCCGAACCTGCCATCTCGCTGAGGATCAAGACCCCGGTGCCGTCAGTCCGTGTAGCCACATATTCCTTGGCGACTAGATTCATTCCGTCACGCAGTGGTGTAACCAGGCAGACATCGCTTACCGAGTAGAACGCCGCCAGTGATGAGAACGGGACATGGCGGTACTGATACACCACCGGTGTCCAACCGACTCGTCCAAAATGTCCATTGATTTTGCCGACCCGTTCCTCAACTTGTCGCTTCATCCGGTCGTATTGCACGACGCCGATGCGCGAAGGCACGACAATCATCAGCAGGACGACCTTGCCGTGAAACTGAGGATTGCTCTCTAAGAAAAGCTCATATCCTTCGAGACGGTTCAAAATCCCCTTGGAGTAATCGAGCCGATCGACCGACAAGACCATCTTGAACTCGGAAAGCGTGCTGCGCAGGGCCTGTGCTTCCTGCTGCGTATCAGGCTCGGCGGGCGCGCCGGAATATTTTTCAAAATCGATCCCC
>JAJONK010000191.1 GCA_021323355.1 Deltaproteobacteria bacterium | reverse complement strand
CAGGAAGTGCGGCACATAACCGAATCGCTGCGTGTGGCCAAATTGGGACTCAATGCCGGCATCAGGATGCTCAAAAGGACCAAATCCCGACCCGACGGGTATTTATATCTAAACGGCTCGAAGCTCACATCCGAAACACTGAAAACCGCCGTGAATACCACGATCATGGCTCAAGGATGGCTGCCCAGCCACACGATCATTTCATCCGGTAATCAGTGTGTCGATCCTCATCATGAAGGAACCGGTCCAATCAAGGCGAACACCTCGATCATCTTCGATATCTTTCCCCGCTCGCAAAAGAACGGTTATTTCGGAGATCTCAGCCGGACGGTGGTGCGTGGACGAGCATCGGATAAGCTCAAGAAAATTTACGCGACTGTGCAAGCCGGACAAAAGATCGGCTTTGACCTTATTCGCGATGGACTTAATGGTAGAGAGGTACATCAAAAGATCCTCGATCTTTTTGTCCGTGAAGGTTTTCCCACCGGACAAATCAAAGGTCGCATGCAGGGATTCTTCCATGGCACAGGACACGGACTCGGTCTGGATATCCATGAGGCGCCTCGAATCGCCCCGGTCGATGCCACGCTCAAGAGCGGGCATGTGGTAACGGTAGAACCCGGACTTTATTACCTCGGTATTGGCGGCGTACGACTCGAAGATGTAGTGCTGGTCACCGACAAGGGCAATAAGAATCTCACCGACTGTCCTCAGTTTCTGGAAATCTAAATCGGTCTCTTGCGGGCCACCAGGTTCTGCGCGAACTGCCCGATCTATAATCAGGATTGAATAATGGAAGAAGCAAAGCAGATTGCCGAATGGCTTGACGCGCTCGACCGGCCCAACAAGCAGATGCTTCGCGCCGCGGTGGACGGTTTAATCGCGGCGTTGCCGAACTCACCGGAAACGGGCAAGAATCTACAGGACCTGCTGCGCGATTCACAGCGAAGAAATCGCTGGCCTATCGCCTACATCCTCGCCCACTTGCCTGAACCACCTGCCGAATCGTTGGAAATCCTGCTCGATGCTCTCGACAATCCTGACCCGGACGTGCGCTGGGCCGTTATCTTGCTATTGGCGCGGTTGACGGAGGCCCAATCTACAGTGATACAGCTAACCAGCTCGCTGTTTGCCACCGGCACGGTGACCCAACGGCGCATGGTCATTTATTATTTGAAAGAGTTAAAACGGCAGAACGAAGCGGTTCGCCAGGCGCTGTTGTCCGCGCTCAATGATTCTGATCCCACTGTTAGAGTTGCTGCAGTGATCAGCTTGAAAGAACAGGATGTAGATTCGGACGGTAAAACAACTTTATTAGACTTGCTGATGCGCGATCCTGATATTCGGGTACAGCATGCGGCGGCGATCACGCTGGCAAGCTTAGGGTCACCGTCTGAAGACTTTTTAGCGGCTCTGGATCATGCCACGAAAACTGGGCAGGGGCCGTTGAAGAAGGCTGCTCTAGCGGCACAGCGTATCCTTCAGGAAAAAAGAGAGGTCCGTCCCATACGGCGACTGACGTCACCGGTGAGACGGACCCCGAGTTAACTTCGGTAGACTGAGGGGGATTGCTAGGCTTCAAGCTAGAATCCCCGTCAAAGATCCACTTGAAGCCTAAGTCTCAGTCACCTCGCAGACAAAACAATTATCATCAATCATGTCTGGACCACCTCCTTTCCCTGCTGACTTTTAGTTTAAGGAGCAAGGTGTCGGCTGTCAACAGGGAAGTGTCGCGCGCGGCCAATTTTCACACGCGGACGAATCGCGAGGCGATAAAGAACTATGCCGACTGCCAGCCGATGAAACTGATCTGGCGGCCGGTTTCTTTTTTTTCTCGTCGATATGAAAAAAATTCATCTTTGGCGCAGCTGGTACACGGACCGACTCGAAAGATCTGGCTTTGAGGAATGCCGGCGCGATGCAGAATGGTTTCATTTAGATTACGTAAATGGAGGTAACCCTTATTATCTCTGGTCTCGATTGAAGAAGTTGCGAGTTCAGCCCATTGTTCGATCAACGGCTGCGCTACGTCACGACCGATCTCATAGCAACACGAGTCAATTGACGGGCCAAGGGCAACTTCCAGCTCCGAAGGCAACACGCCATAATTTTCCAGAAAGAATTTGACTGTCTTGCCGGCGATTCCTTTCAGGGTTCCGCGCCAGCCGGCGTGAACGACCGCGACGATCCTCTGTTCCCGAGCCAGGAAAAGCATAGGCACGCAATCTGCTGTTAGGACCCCAAGGAAAGTATTCTGCTCGCGTGTCGCCATCCCGTCGGCCTCGCCGGCTTCTTTGAGGTGTGTGTCTTTGACCTCGATCAGGCAATCGCCATGAACCTGCCTCATAGTGACGATACGGCCATCATGGATTCCAACGGCGAGCTTCATATCACAGACGTTCTGGCTGACGATCTTGGCATCGTCACCGACGCGATACGAAACATTGAGCCCGGCATAAGCTCCGACGCTTTTCCCACCCTGGCGCCCCATAAAGCCGTGCAGTAAACTTGTGTCGTTTCCCCACTGCGGGACTTTCAACCAGTTGATTTTCATACCCGGTATTATGTTTGGATCGTCCGCGCGACGCAACTCGATGGAGAAACCCCGGGCCAGTTATTCACTCTTGCATTGTGGCCCAATTTCGCCGAAATATACCCCGATAGCCTCGGCAGCGCTACATGACAAACGGACGATACATCGGCACGCTCAAACAAGCCGGCTTCTTTGCTTTTTTTTGTACCCAATTTCTCGGCGCCTTCAACGACAACTTTTATAAGATCGTCGTATCTCTGGTGGCGCTCAACGCCGCAAGCCCGCAAAGCGACAGCTTATATGTCGACCTGATCGCCTTCCTCTTTATCCTGCCTTCCGCGCTCTTCTCCGGCTATGCCGGCCATTTAGCGGATGTCTACAGCAAGCGCTCAATTCTTGTCGCGGTGAAGTGCTTCGAGATCGTGATCATGGGGATGGGGTTTGCGGCCTTTTTGTCGGGCTATGTCGAGCCTATGCTGGTCATCGTTTTTCTCATGGGCCTTCATTCAGCGTTCTTCAGCCCCGCGAAATACGGCATTCTGCCCGAGATGCTGCCTGAGACTGAACTCTCGCGCGGTAATGGCTTGTTGGAGATGAGCACCTTTATGGCGATCATCTTGGGAGTTTCTCTTGGCGGGGCGATTTACTCGATTTGGAAGGACCAGCTTCCCATGGTCGGTCTCATCATGATCGCCATCGCCGTACTCGGAACATTAGCCAGTTTGAAAATATCTCCGGTGCCCGCGTCGGGCTCGACAAAGAGTTTTAATCTCAATCCGTTCGGTGAAATTTGGGATGGCATAAAGCGGCTTTATCCCGATAGGCCGCTCCGCCTGACAGTGATTGGAATATCGTATTTTTGGTTCTTGGGAGCTTTGGTCCAGCTCGCCATGTTGTTTTTCGGTAAAGAATTGCTAGAGCTCGATGAACTCCACATCAGCCTGCTGGGGACTTTCCTGGCCATTGGCATCGGCATCGGCAGTTTGGCGGCCGGGAAGTTATCCGGCGACAAGATCGAGCTCGGCCTCGTGCCTCTGGGTTCGATTTCGATGGGAATTTGTTTATTGCTGGTGTCGTATTCCGCATCCTCCTATTTTTATACTTCGGCGTCTCTCGTTCTGCTGGGCTTTTCAGGCGGGCTCTTCGCGGTCCCGCTCAACGCGCTACTGCAACATCGAAGCGGTCGCGAGGAAAAAGGGCAACTGATCGCGACCAACAACTTTTTCAATACCATCGGCATTATTTTGGCCGCTGCCATTCACTGGGTATTAAACAGCGGCCTTCAACTATCGCCCGACTGGATCGTCTTTTTGATTGGAATACTCACGCTCATTGCCACGGCCATTGTCTTACTGGTTCTGCCGGACTACTTCGTGCGCCTCGTCGCCTGGTTATTGACGCACACGCTTTACCGAATACGAATTGCCGGCGAAGAAAACGCTCCCCTACGCAGTCCGGCGCTGTTGGTGTCAAATCATGTATCGTTTGCCGATGCCCTCCTGATCGGCGCGTGTCTGCCCGGTTTCGTTCGCTTCATGCTGCATCGCGACTACTATGAGAACAAATGGCTCAACTGGTTTTTCCGTTTGATGAAGTCGATTCCGATCCGGGCAACCCATCGCCGCGACGTCGTCAATTCTCTAAAGCGAGCTCGCCAGGAGCTCGAGGCCGGACACGTCGTTTGCATTTTTGCCGAAGGGGCCATCACCCGCACGGGCCACATTCTTCCATTCAAGCGCGGCTTCGAAAAAATTGTTGAGGGCACAGGCGCGCCGATTATCCCGGTTCACTTGGACCAAGTCTGGGGCAGTGTTTTTAGCTTTCATGGCGGGCGATTTTTCTGGAAATGGCCCAAGCTCTTTCCCTATCCGGTTACAGTCTCGTTTGGAAAACCGCTGCCGGCCCATTCGACCGCAAACCAAGTCCGCCAGGCGGTCCTGGAACTCGCCAGCGATGCGGCGCGGTATCGTCGCAAACCGGCCGATTTGTTGCCCGCCAAATTCGTTCAGATGGCTAAGCGTCGGTGGTTTTCCTTCTGTATGGCGGACACCACCGGCACCGAACTTACTTTCGGCAAGACGTTGATCGGCAGCATGATGCTGTCCCGTTGGGTGGGCCAGCATTGCCAGGAAGACAGGATGGTAGGGGTCATGCTCCCGGCTTCGGTCGGTGGCGCGCTGGCGAACATCGCGATCATGTTGGCGGGGAAGATGCCCGTAAACCTTAATTTCACTGCCGGGCAAGATGCGATGTTATCAGCCATCAAGCAATGCGGCATCAAAACAATTCTAACTTCGCGACTATTTCTGACCAAGGCAAACCTGGACGAGATACCCGGAATGGTTTTTCTCGAAGAAGTTAGAAAGACATTCACTCCCGCGCTAAAAATAGTAACCGCCGCCAAAGCAGCGTTGTTGCCGGCGGGTTACTTGAACCGAAACGTGACGAATAATGCGGCGCCTGAAGATCTCGCTACGGTGATTTTTTCCAGTGGCAGCACCGGCGCCCCCAAGGGAGTGATGCTCTCCCATTCTAATATCCTCTCCAACATTGAAGGTATCTGCCAGGTAATTCAGTTCACGAAAAAAGACCGCATCATGGGGATATTGCCTTTGTTTCACTCATTTGGTTTCACCGCGACAATTTGGCTGCCGCTCCTGGCAGGCTTTGGCGTGGTTTACCATCCAAACCCGATGGACGCCAAAACCATAGGAGAAACCGTGCAAAAGCATCAGGCTACGCTGCTGATCAGCACGCCAACTTTTTACGCGGGTTACCTGAGACGCTGTAGTCCTGAGGAATTTTCCAGCCTGCGCTATGCTATCGCCGGCGCAGAGAAGTTACGCGAACAGATCACCCGAGGTTACAAAGAAAAATATGGAATTGATCTGCTCGAAGGCTACGGCTGCACAGAACTCGCGCCGGTGGTCTCGGTCAATATTCCGGACGTGATCGACGGCGACGAAATACAGATCGGTCACAAGCCGGGTAGCGTCGGACATCCTATCCCGGGGGTTGCGGTTAAGGTGATCGATCCCGACACGGAGCTGCCCTTAGCCTGCGGGCAAGAAGGTTTGCTTCTCGTTAAAGGCCCCAATTGCATGCTCGG
>JAJONK010000618.1 GCA_021323355.1 Deltaproteobacteria bacterium | reverse complement strand
GACGGCCGCGTGGTTTCCCCGGCTATCTCCCAGAATATGCTGCCTACGAAGGTGTAGGCCAGACCTTGCCAGTAATTCAAACCGGAGGCGCGGGCGAAACCATGGTACATCGATCCTTGGTACGGATGCCCGAGCTGGTTGACCGTGAACTCGTCACGATCCTCGTTCCAGCCGCGATGCAAATTGCGTTTAATGGACGAGAGATCGACATCGTAATCGCAGCAGCCGAAGTAGGCGCGGTCGAACAGATTGAGCAAAACATCGAAGCCGACGATCTCCAGCGCCGGAATCAGATAGCTTTTTTCTGTTCCCCATTGCGGTACAGGCGTGGTGAGATTGACGTTCGCCGCGGCGGGCGAAGGCGCGTTGATCGTTTGCGCCATTAAGGATTTCCCGCTTTGGAGGAGAGGGGTGCCCGAGAGTCTGAGCTCCGGAGAAAGAGTAAAGCGTGCCTTGTCAAAGCTCGCTATCGGTTCTGAACGTTCTGACAAAGCCGATCCAATTAGAGTGTTGAGACGGCCGAAATCCTGAGGGAAAGCTGTGCAGGGCAATAGGATCAAAATGAAGACGACCGTAAAAGATAATCTGCCGCGCTGTTTTGCCGACCCTGGTTCGCTCGACGTTTGCCCGCTCGCATTCGTTCTATTTGTCTGTGACATCAGGCGTGATCCTTTTAGATTTGTAGTAAGTTCAATCGCGCATTAAAGCGCGATCAGAAAATGCTCAATTCTGCTTCGTCACTGGTCGAGAGTTTATTGCCGAGCAAATAACCGAGCGGCGAAATCCTACTCCAATTAGACGGTTCTCTGAATGCAGCTTTTTTCCAACGAATACGATCGCCCGCAACTGCGCGCTTTCGTGCAGCTGTCACGCTATGAACGCTTACTCGACCCTAAATAGATCCAATCTGGTGTGCCGGTAGATGTTTACTTTGTACGCAGAAGCGATAGACGCTCATTGAATAGTGATCTCAAACGATACAGTCACGGCAATTTAAAATGAGGCACAATCGCACAAACGGCTGGACTCGAGAGAGCTCCTATTCTCCAGTGCCGATAACGACATCGGCAGCATCTTCAACGCCAGATTTCCAGCGGCCTTGTATTTCTCTCACTCAGCCGGAACAGTGTACTGGCAGAGAAGGACTGATGCTATAGAAAAGTAGCGCGCTGCGCGCCGGTTTGCAGACACCCTCATATCGCTGAGCGTAGCCAGCCGAGAACACCGTTGGACCCACAAACTCAAACCCTCCTGGAGCCTCTCACCTCCCTGCTGCCCAGGAACTCGGAAGTCTTTTGGTTGGGAGCGATCGCGAGCTTCTTCGCTGGCCTTGGAACAAGCATCGGCGCGCTGGGAATTTTTCTTCTGCGTAAGCCATCGGCTCGAACCCTCAATGCTCTCATCCTCATTGCTGCAGCCGGCAATTGAATATGCCGAGGCTCGGGCGACTCACAATGGCCTCGGTACGCTCGTCGTCATTGCCGGTGTTTTTGCTGGCGCGGGCCTGCTGTTTTCCATTCACCGTTATTCGCCGCACGAACACTTCGAAATGGGGCGCGAAGGGCCTGCAAGCAGCCGCCTCAGCAGGGTCTGGCTGTTTGTCATTGCGATTACACTGCACAACTTTCCGGAAGGGATGACGGTTGGTGTCGGCTTTGCCGGCGAGGACATCGCCAATGGTCTGGCGCTCGGGCTAGGCATCGGCGCGCAGAACATTCCGGAAGGACTGGCGGTGGCAGTCTCTCTGCTCGCGGTCGGCTATGGCAAGTGGCGCGCTTTCTGGATTGGCAGTCTGACCGGCCTCGTCGAACCTGTGGGCGGAATTATCGGCGCTGCGGCCATATGGCTCGCCGAACCTGCCATGCCGATCATCCTCGGCATTGCCGCCGGCGCGATGCTCTTCATCATCAGCAATGAAGTAATCCCGGAGACTCATCGCGGGGCAGACAAACATCTCGCGACGTTCTCGTTGCTCACTGGCGTTGTGCTGATGCTCTTGCTGAGTGTTTTGCTCAAGTGATGCTTCAATCAGCACCGAGAGACGGTCCGGTAGACACTTAGCGGTAGCTGTTCTAGCCAATAGCATTTGCCCGCTTCGTGCGTGATGGGCGTTCATGAATGTCACTAAGCGCGCCACTGCGTTTCGACCGAAATCCCGAACATGTTCAAACCGTAGAAAGTCAACCAGAAGTTACTCAAATTGCGCAACGCATGTGCCAAGAGCGATTGCAGCGGTTTAGTTTGAAAAGTTAAAAGCACAATCGCATTTGTCGCGCCCCAGCGACAGCAATTTGCCGACATGATCCAGTAGCGGAACAGAAACTGCGCAGGATCTTGCGCACATTGGAAAAAGTTCCATCCGTGATCCGGACGTAAAGTATTCTTAACTCAACGATTCATGCATGAACGGCTGCGATCTTGCTTGGGGCTGGAAGCTGAGTCACCGCCGTGTTCTACTGGCTTAGCGAACGAATCTGCGCTCGTAGTGAGCCCACCCAGCGATTGAAGGAAGGAGCGCGCTAAAATCGCGCACATATTTAACAGACCATGGAATCTCCACATTCAACAAACTTGCCCGGGCTCGAAGACAAAGTCTTTATATTGCTGGTTATTCTTTATATTGCTGGTTATTGCGGTATCGCTGGCATTCGCATGGATCCTCGGGCCGTATTACGGGTCGGTTTTCTGGGCCGCCGTCCTGGCGATTGTGTTCGCGCCGGCATATCGGCGGCTGTTGAGATCGATGCGGCAAAAACGCACGCTTGCTGCGCTAACCGCAGTGCTGATCATCCTCATGATGGTGATCCTGCCGTTAACTCTGATCGGTGCGATGTTGGTGCAGGAAGGGTTCAGCGTCTACGAGAGGATCCAGTCGGGAGAACTGAATCCTGCGCAGTACTTTCAGCAGGTCTTTGCCGCACTGCCTCGATGGCTGACCGATCTGCTGGACCGTTTTGGACTGACCAACCTCGGATTGATGCAAGAGCGACTGTCCAGCGGCCTGATGAAGGGCAGCCAATTCCTTGCCGCCCAAGCTCTTAGCATTGGCCAGAACACGTTTGAGTTCATCGTCAACCTCTTTATCATGCTGTACCTGCTGTTTTTCTTTCTGCGTGACGGTGACTACCTGTCCAGGCGAATAAGAAATGCAATTCCGCTGCGCCGAGAGCAACAGCACGATCTCTTCACCAAGTTCACCACCGTTATCCGCGCCACGGTTAAAGGCAACGTCGTCGTGGCCCTGGTGCAAGGAGCACTCGGCGGCCTGATCTTTTGGTTTTTGGGTGTCCACGCTCCGGTCTTATGGGCGGTGTTGATGGCGTTTTTATCCTTGCTGCCCGCGGTAGGTGCCGGCCTGGTGTGGTTGCCGGTTGCGATTTATTTTCTGGTTACGGGTGCGGTGTGGCAAGGCGTGGTATTGATCGTCTTCGGCGTGCTCGTGATCGGCTTGGTAGACAACGTCCTGCGTCCAGTTCTGGTCGGTAAGGACACCAAGATGCCGGATTATGTTGTACTGATTGCCACGTTGGGCGGCATGGCCATCTTCGGGCTCAATGGTTTTGTCATCGGGCCGGTGATCGCGGCAATGTTCATGGCCGTTTGGGATCTTTTTTCCGCATCACGGTCGCAGATCGAGATTGACCGCAGCAGTCCG
>JAJONK010000190.1 GCA_021323355.1 Deltaproteobacteria bacterium | reverse complement strand
TGTTATCGCATCGATGCCGGCCTGGACTGCGGAGAGCGGCGTTTTCAGTTCGTGGGAAACGCTCTGCAGCAGCGCATGCCTGAGGTGCTCCGATGCTTCGAGGATCTCGGCGCGCTTGAATGCTTCAACGATGTGGTTTTTTTCCAGCACCAGACCGATAAGCACCGCGAACGCTTCGAGTAAATCCCTCTCCGCCCGGTCAAAAGGCTTGCTCGCGGGCGGACGAACCGAGAGCACGCCCATAACCGCCGTGCGGCCCTTTAACGGCATGTGCAGCGCCTCGGCATCTGGAAAGGACCCGGTAAACTTCCCGGCCGGCACCCGGTGGCTGAAGACCCATGCGACAACGCTGTTGTCCAATTCTGAGAGATCGAATGAGCTAACTGCATGAGGTCTGGACGAGAGTGAGTGATCTTTTTGTCGTACGAAAAGCGCTGCCTTCGCGGTGAAAATCGAGTCAATGAGATTTACGGCTGCCCCAAGACCCCCGCCGCAGACGGCTCGTCAGGTGTCCCATAGCCAAGGCGACGACAAAAAAAACTACGAACATAATCCCATCGTGGAATCTCTGAACATGAAACGTGAAGTATGGCGGTACAAAAAGGAAGTTCCACAAGGCGGCGCTGGATGCGGCCACCGTGAGAACCGGACCGCGGTTCAACTTTAGCCCCAGAAGAACCACCAGGAGAAGATAAAGGAGTGCGACAGTTTGATAGCCCGCGAACGGTTCAATGAACCAAGCAGCTCCCGTCCATGCGAGAATCAGTATGCCGGCGAAAAGAAATTCGTCAACGCTTGATGCAGACCGGACCGATTGGGTCTTGACGCCCTTTTGGGAGTAGTGTTCTTGAGATCGAGCAATCATTCCTGGCTCCGGTGAGGCTATTACCATACAGAGAATTATATCTGGTTTGGTCTATAGGATCTAAGACTCGACTCCGCAGCACGTCATCCAAAGGGCATGGGGTGGCGGCCGATTTGTCATGAATCCGACAGCTCACGCGGTACTCTGCTGCTGGCTATGGAGGCAAAAACCCTGACCGGCAAAATCATCATTTCCAACCCCTCGAATTGGAGCCGCTGTTCTAAGGTGAAAGGCGTGTGATTATGAAGCAGACGCGTTAAGAAGTTCTCTTCTTGAAACACCAGTTTCCCCGCAAAGAACACTGAACGGGGAAACTCATTGGCTACAGACATACAGAGTTTTTCCAACTCCTCCATGAGGTCAATTCCCAACAAGTAACGATACTCCGCATACCAACCTAGGCAGTTCGCAAAGTCGACGAAGCTTTTGAGATCTTCTTCTTTCGTTCGACGTAAGCTCTCGAGCTCGCTATATCCCTTAAACCGACCGGAGTCGATCACTCCCACGGAGACAAAAACTAGATTCTTGAAGTGATTCGGGAAAAGCCGGCCGATGCTAAGGAGCGAATGAACCGCCAGGCCATCAAAGTTTCGTACGATTAGGACCGCAGTGGGGGCATCTGAGTTCTTTGCCGGAACTGGATTTTTCAGATCCGGCTGAAACGGAATGTTCATTAGCGCGGCGTCGAGCCGCTTTAGCGCGCTACTTACGTGATCGTAATGCAACCGAACCCCATAACATAGAACAATAAAGCTCAACGTTACCAGAACTGTGACCCACCCTCCTTCGGCGAATTTTAGAATAACAGTGACAGTGAGAATGGTCGCCGTGAACGACAAACCGAGACCATTCACAAGCAGCCTGCGTAGCCAAAGCCTTTCGGTATGTCTTACATCCCACCAGTGGCGGCACATTCCCAGCTGAGAAATACTAAAGGTCAAAAAGACATTGATCGCATACATGACCACCAGCAGCCTTACGTCACCTTGGGTATAGGAGAGAAAAGCGAGAGAGGCGAGACCCATGAACCAGATACCATACCGGGTAACCAAGTGATCGCTTAGATGAGAAAAGCGATGAGGCACCCACGAGTCGATCGCCATATTCGAAAGCACTCGCGGTCCGTCGATATAACCAGCCTGGGCCGCGACAACGAGGATGGCGGCTTCAGTGACGAGCGTGACGATTACGAGAACGTAGGCTAGATCCGATGAAAAGAAACCGCCGTAAATTTTTGCCAACAGGCTGGCATTTAGAGTTTTGCCGGTTTCATGGGAGACCTGATTGAGCAGATAACAGAGCAGCAAGCCGCTGGCGGTAAAGGCCAGTGATGTGGCCATATACAGCATGGTTTTTTTGCCGGTCTCGACGCGCGGTTCCCGCAAGGCCTGCAGTCCATTGCTGACAGCTTCGATACCGGTGTAGGTGCCGCCGCCAAGGCTATAGGCGTGCAGGACGATGAATAGAGTCGCCCACAAGCCTAAGCCTTGAATATCGCCGATGGTTTTTTGATATGTAGCCGACGTTAAAAGCGGAATCTCCGCTGCCTTAGGGAGGATGCCTAGGCCAATGGCAAAGATGTGCGCGAAGACAAAAAGAAGAAAGATTGGCAGCAAAAAGAGAACTGACTCTCTGGTGCCGCGAAGATTAAGATAAATCAGAAAAAAGATCAGGCCGAATTCTATCGCCAGCTTAAACCCATGAGTCGAAATTGGCAGGAAGCTGAAAATCTGATCGCCCGCGCTGGCGACGGAGATAGTGATCGTCAGCATATAATCCACAATCAAGGCAGAGCCGGAGACCAAGCCGACCTTGGGTCCCAAAAGTTTTGTCGCGACTAGGTAACCGCCTCCGCCAGTCGGAAAAAGCTCGATGATGTGACTATAACTTGCGGAAATGACAAAAACCGTCAGTGCCATGAGGAGGGCCAGCGGCAGCGCGAGGAAAAAATGTTCTCCAAGAGCCAGATAGGCTTCTTCAGGGCCGTACGCCGATGAGCTGAGGCCGTCGGCGCCAAGACCCACCCAGGCAAGAAAGGCGACAAGCGATACCTGATGGAACACTTTCGGATCCAGAGGATCCTTCGGCTTTCCGAACAGTAGACTCTTAATCGACATCGATTGAGCGATTCCTGTTCCGAGAACCTAACTGTGAAGTACCGGACGAACAATTTTTACGGGGTTGTAGGGGATCACCAAAACTGGACACTGAGCATGAGCTACGACATTGCAGGCAACGCTGCTGCCGATGAACAATCTGAAAGTTCTGCCCCGGTCTCGAGTTCCGATCACGAGGAGATCGATTTTTTCTAGACTCGCAGCACGAACAATCTGCTTACCGATCGAATCGGTGCCGCCTAACAATGAGGCTTTCGCCCTTACACCGGTTGCATTCACTTGTGCAACGAGCCGAGATAACGCAATCTCTGCTTCCTGCTTCTCGAATGGTTCAGCTTCAAACAATGGTGTCGGAGGTGGGAGAACGTGGAAAATCAAAAGATCCGCATCACTGGCTTTGGTGATTTGGATCGCCCAGCGCAAGGCGCCGTCAGAGGAGTTGCTCAGACTCGTAGGAAACGCAATTCGTCTGAGTGGCCCTGCCAACGACGTATTCGATACCAGGTGAACTGCATCGTGTTTAAGTGACAATGTGGCCATGTCATCACTGTACCCGGAGGGGGAAATGACGACGAATAAAAATCGTGTCTCAGCAGGTTAAAATAACGTTTAAACGCACCCGGAACTGGGATGCGGGCTTTGATCATCCATGGTGCCCGTTCGGCAAACTAGCCGGTGTCCTATGATTTAGAGTTGGAGAATTGGCAAACGTGAGAGGTTGGAGCGGTATGCGCGGTTCGTGAAAATGTAGCTAATTGACGATCATCAAACGACAATCATAGGGTAGCTTCTTCATCAGCCCTTTGACTACATGGCCGCGCAGCATGTGATAAAAAGCCGAGCGTCGCGACGCGCCGATGACCACGGCATCGACGTCGAGTGCTCTGGCTGCGTTGGCAATCGCCTCGGCAGCGTTATGCGAGACAGCCCAGATCGGCACGATCTCGATCTGATTTTTACGGCCGGCTTGCAGCGCCGCCTTGAGCGTTTGCATCCCCTGCTCGTTCGGGATGTGCGGCGTGTCGCCCGCGAACAGTCCCGGCCACTCTTCGACATAGATACAGTACAAAGCCGATTCGCCCCCTCCTCTGGCCCGTCCTATCGCCTCTTTAATCAATCGGGGATTTTCATCGCGCAGCGCAACTAGCGTCGATGACGAGTAAAGCGGCTTTACTTCAACCGCCTCCGTAAGCGTCATAAGTCCCTTTAATTCGTCTTCCACTAAATCTTCGGAAGCGCGGTATGCCCGTGTCTGGAGCCTTTGAATGAAAGGTATTTGTAACAGCAAGTCGACAAACCAGGCTCGGCGCACTCCCACCGCGATGAGCATACCGATCAAGGTAACTGCCCCGCCGAAATAGGTCGCCCGCTGTTTCTCGACGAGGTTCACTCCCCACGCGACCATGACCATGCCAGTGGTAAGGACTCCTAACCAGAATCCCCAATCACGTCTTCCCAGATTCCAGCGGATCGAGTCCAGGCTCAGCGATGAGAATACAAACGCGCCCAACAAGCCGAAGGCATACATATCTCCCAATATTTCCAACTCACCTCCGCTGAAAAAGATAACCAAGACGGGTACGACAGTGGCAATGGCCACGGCTACGTGCGGTGTGTTGAAGGTCGGATTACGCATAGCCAGGATTTGGGGCAGGAAGCCGCCCCTTACGAGCGCCAGAAAAACATGATACGAGCCGATGATCGCGGTGTTGGCGGCAAAGAGCAGCAGGCTGGAGGCCGTCAAAACCACAGCCAACTTGATGCCGTATCCGCCAACAATCAGCCCTAGCTCGGAAATGAATCGCTCACTTTCGGTTGCCTTGAAGTGCTCGGGTAACAAACCTATTGATAAAGCGGTCAGCACTGGTGAAGTTATGACCATGCTAACGATCACCGCACCCATTGCCCACCGAGTGGTTCGGCGCAGAGGAAAGCGCATGGTCGGACTGAGCTGGCTAATGCTTTCCAGACCGGAGAAGGCGAGCCAGGCGGAGGAAAACCCGACGAGCAACTCGTAACTCGACAATTCCCTGTCGGTGCCCAATCTGCTAATGACCATCTGCCACTGTGATGCATCCATGCCGATAAACGCGATGCCGATGACCACCAGATTTACCAGGAATGACGCACAAGCCATGACGAGTGCGACGGTGGCGCTCTCGCGGATGCCGACGATGTTAAGCGCCGCCAGGATCCCCACTCCGACACAGGCGAGCGCCACAATATGCGAGTCCAACACCGGAAAAATGCTGCCGATGTACTGGAATCCGGAAACGGCGGAAATTGCAGTGGTCAGGAAGTAGTCAACTGTGATGAGCATCCCGCCGAGGCAGCCCCACATCGGCCCAAAAGCCTTAGTCGTAATGGTAACGACACCGCCGCCTTCCGGATTGCGCCACGAGATCTCGATGTATTTCAGCGCCAGCAGAATGAAACCGCCGGTGGTTAACAGAACAAAGAACGGGGTCGCGTCTTTGACATGGCCATAGAGGATCCCGGGCACGTAATAAACCGAGGTGCCGATGTCGCAGAAGACGACCGCCCAGGCGAGAAACCAGTTGAGCTGCCGGGTATTTTTATTCGGTTGCATAACTGGTTCAGACAATTTGTTTGCAGGTGGTCAGCCTGGCGATGACGTCCACGCCTAAGTCAAACTCCTTTTCGCTCTCCGAGGTTCTTTGATCTTGGACTGTGTAAAAACCACTCCCGGTCTCCGGATCCAAATCCCGGATAGCCGATGCCTGGCCAAAATTATCAGTTTACTGGGACTCCTAATTGCGGGCTAATTAAATGAATTGCTCAAAACGTAAAAAAAACATTAAAACGAAGGCTAGGCTGCTATGAGACGGGTCGCGGCTCAATCTCAATAACGACGAGCGAATCCGTTGCTCAGGAATGCAGTAAAGAATAGGAGGACGACGTGATGAAAACCGCAATCTTTGGAGTGCTAGCTACGTTAATTGTATTTGCTCATCACGCCGCTGCGCAGACGCGAGCAAGCGCCGACAAAGTTCGGGTGGTTTACAGCGCCATCGGCAGTTCGCAAAGCCCTCTGTGGATTGCCCATGAAGCCGGGTTATTTAAAAAGCATGGTCTTGATGCCGAAATCCTGTACGTCGCCGGCGGCTCGCGCGCGGCGCAGGTGATCTTGTCCGGTGAGGCGCCGATTGCCATGTTC
>JAJONK010000189.1 GCA_021323355.1 Deltaproteobacteria bacterium | reverse complement strand
GATGCTGCTAATTCCGCGACCTCATCATTTGAAGCGCGGAACATGATAATAAAGTCCGCTTTCTTGGTCGCAAGCGCCGCCGGTTGGATTGGCGCCGCGGTCTCCTGAATCTTGATGGATTTAAAATCGATGCCGTTGATTCGAGAGTAAGCCGGCATCAAAAACCACTGCGCCTGCCCGGGACTGATGGCCCATGATTTGCCTTGCAGATCCTTAAGTCCTTTTATGGGAGAATCTTCGCGCCACAAGATGGTAGCGGCGACATAACCAAGCTGTCCTACGACCTGAACCCCGGTTCCGCGGGATCGCGCGACAATCGCCGTAGAGATATCGGCAAATCCAAAATCGGCGCCCCCGGCCGCAATCGTCCGCACAGTATCCGCCGAGCCCGAGCCAGCCTGAATGGTCGCAGCAAGGCCGCGTTTGGCGTAAAAACCTTTTTCTTGCGCAACGTACCATGGCGCATGTTTGCCGCCGATGATGAAGTCCATTCTGATGTTGGCCGGTGTCGGTTGCGCGGCTACGGCGCTGAAGGTGAAACTGGTCATCGCTATGATCGCGCTGAGGACCACCGCGGCAATGCGGCCGATGCTGAATTCAATACCAACCTTCCTCATGAGCTCCACCTCCGAATCAAAAAGACCCTTCCACCTGACGCACCTCAGCGCTCCACGGCGCCAATTTTCTTTGGATAATTTCCACCAACCAAAAAAGCCCCAGGGACAGCACGGCTAGAATCAGCAGAATCACCAGCGCAAATGCTGTATCCAAGCTGTAGTTCGCTTGCAAAACTAAATAGCCCAGGCCTTCGTTTGCGGCCACGAACTCGGCGACAATCGCGCCAGTGACCGATAGTACGATAGCCACTTTGATCCCGGCGAACATGTACGGTAACGAATTAGGCAGACGAATTTTTTTGAAGATATCGAATTGCGAGCCGCGATTGATACGCGCCAACTCCAACAGTTCGGGCTCGACTTCTTTCAACCCGACGACGGTATTCACCACGATCGGGAAAAAGGCGACGAGAAAGGCAATCGCTATTTTAGACACAAGCCCGTAACCGACCCATATGACCATCAATGGCGCGAACGCGCTTTTTGGCATCGCATAAAGAATTACGATGAGCGGATAGATAGTATTCTGTAGATGGGGCGAGTAGACCACCGCGACAGCGAAACCAATCCCCAAAAGTAAAGACAGGGCGAAGCCGCCGAAGGCTTCGATAAAGGTGATCCAGGCATGATGGCCGATAATCGGCAGCTTGTTTATGAAGGCGATCCAGAGATCGCGCGGCGGCGGCAGAATGAATGAAGGAACCTTGATGATCTCGACCAAAATTTCCCAAAGAATTAGGAGCGCCAGGAAAAAAACTATCGGTTCGATGATGTTCCTCGTGCTAGCCTTCACGTCCCAACTCCGAAGCAGACGTTAAAGGAAAGCACCTACCCTGTCAAGGAAACGGCCCGAACTAACAGGTCGCTGAAAATCTGGTTGCAGTCTGCTCAAAAGACTCGGAGGACGAATTACAAGGATGAAAGCGGAAATCTGAAAACGGAATTCATCTTTCAGCTTTCATAATTCATCCTCTAAAGGCGGCCTACTAAGGCTCTTCGAGCTCACGCTTCAGCTGGCTGCGCTCGAGCAGTAAATCGCGTTTCTGGCGAATCAACTCCCGCTCTTGTTTTAGAAAGCGCTCGACTGCGCGTCGGAATCTGCCGTCGACGATATAATGCATGCTGGTGGTGTGCTCGGGATCGAGACCACGAAGTTGCTTGAAGCTGCCGCCGGCGCCGGCTTCGAACCGTTGAAGTCCCATGTCAATGCAGTGCTCGATGGCTGAGTAATAGCAAACATTGAAGTGGAGAAAAGGCTGGTCCCGGAACGCGCCCCAGTATCGCCCGTACATGGCCGTATCATCTCTGATGTTAAAGGTTCCGGCAATAATCTTGCCGTCGCCTTCGGCCAGCATCAAGCAGACATTGCTCGCGAACCTTCGTTGAAGTTGGTGAAAGAATTCCTCCGTGAGATATTGCCGGCCGTAATAGAGTCGATCGACGTGACCCTTGTAAAGACGAAACATGGTGCGCATATGTTTTTCAGTCAGCTGTTCGCCCTCTACCGCACCGATTGAGATTCCCTGCTGGGCGATTTCCCTCCGTTCGCGCTTGATCTTGTTGCGCCGATCGCTTCGGAAGCTGCCGAGATAATCATCAAACGAGCTAAAATCGTGGTTCTGCCAGTGAAACTGGATGCCTCGCCGGGGAATAAAGCCGATTTCTTCGAGAGCGGTGACTTCATCGTCCAAACAGAAGTTAACGTGAACTGAAGAAATTTTGTTGTCCGCGGCAATCTTGGCCAAGGCCTGCCCCAGGACCGTGATCAAGGCGCTTCGATCGGCTCCCGCGCCGGTCAAAAAGCGAGGACCCGTTACCGGCGTAAAGGGCACCCCAACGAGCATCTTGGGATAATACTGAATGCCGACATGATGGGCCGTCTCAGCCCACTCATAATCAAAGACGAACTCTCCCATACTGTGGAGCTTGAGGTACATGGGGCACGCCGCAACCACTTTTCCGGCGCGTTCCACCACCAGATGATGAGGCAGCCAACCGGTTTCATCGTTGACGCAGCCCGATCCCTCCAAGCTGTCAAGCCAATGCCACTTCAAGAAAGGCGAGCCGTTGACCAGCAGGGCGTCCCATTGCGCTTGCGGGATTTCCGAAATCTTGCGAATAGCCTTGATCGAGACGTCGGTGCTCATCAAGGCGACTCTATCATGATTGCAAGCACCGGCAAGATTTCGGATAATTCTAAGTAGACGCGATGAATTCTCGCTGATGCCAGGCGGCTTGACTTCATCCCGAAAGGTTCTTAAATGGTTATTCTCCAGATGGTGGACTTAACTTATGGTGATCTACAATCTTCTCTGCAAGAAAAAACACAACTTTGAGGGCTGGTTTCCGAGTTTCGAGGAGTATCAGAAACAAGCCGAGCAAAACCTGATTTCCTGTCCTACCTGCGGCACGACAAAAGTTGAGAAGGTACCGCATGCCTGCGCCGTACATGTAAAGAAGGAGCAGCCAGCTCCGCCCGCAAAGACAGCGAGCCGAACACCGCCGGCGCCGCCATCTCCGGCTGAATTTAAGGAAATGCTACTTAAGGTTCACCATTATGTTAAGCAGAATTTCGAAGACGTCGGACCTCGGTTTGCCGATGAGGCGCGGCAGATTCACCGAGGAAAGGCTGAAGAGCGGCCGATTCACGGTACGGCGACGGCTGGTGAAGCAGCTGAGCTTGCCGATGAAGGCGTCCCCCATGTAGTTCTTCCTAAACCCGATTTGGACAGCTAGCAGGCTGGTCAAAAAGTCTCATATCTTCGTTCCGCTCGCCCGACTCGCTTCAACGTACTGAAGCGTACGCCTCAGCTCATCGAACATCGCGCGCCTTGCTGCTGCCAGCCTGTAATCCTGCCTCCATTTCGCTCTGACAAACCCGTTCCTCGCGGAAAGCTGAAAGCGGAAATCTGAAAATCCGGAAGTCAGTTTTCAGCTTTCATAATTCATTTTTGTAGTCTGACTGCCCTTGCATTGTCACAGCTTCTGCGAAATAGAGGAAGCTTGTTCCTTGAACTTCGACAGGAGGCTCCATGCTGCTGATTAATAATCAAACCGTCGAGCAGATTCTCGACATGAAAGGTTGCATGGCCGCGTTGGAAACCGGCTATCGCGATCTCATCAATGAACGCGCTGTCTACCGCGGCCGTTACGACCTCTTCGTGCCCAACGACGATCCAAAAATAATGTATCGCTGGGGCACCATGGAAGGAGCCTCCAGAAGCTTCGAAACTTTCGCCATTCGCATGAAGTCAGACATGCTGGAATGGCCTGAGGGAAAGACGGTGGAAAAATATTGCATCGAGCCAGGAACCTTCTGTGGCATCGTCCTGGTATTTTCCACCCGTAACGGCGAGCCTTTGGCAATCATAAATGACGGCATCATCCAGCATATGCGCGTCGGTGGCTGCGCCGGTTTGGGCGTGAAATATCTATCGCGTGAAGATTCCCACGTGGTCGGCATCTTCGGCGCAGGCGGAATGGCGCGCACTTATCTGCTGGCTTTCAATGAGGTCAGGAAAATTAACGAGGTACGGGTTTACAGCCCGACAAAAAAGAATCGTGACACTTTTGCCCAAGAAATGGGTGAGAAGTTAGCAATCAAAATCATAGCCGTAGAACGCCCGGAGGATGCCGTGCGCGGTTGCGACATCGTCGCCACCTGCACCGATTCCATTCAAGTCGTCGTCGAAGATCCCTCGTGGATCGAGCCCGGCATGCACCTCACCTGTGTCAAATCCAACGAATGGAACCCCGAGATCGTCAAGAAATCCGATCTCGTCATCAAAATGGGCCGGGCCACGATGAACCTCGATGTCGGCATGCGGCGCATCGGCGGCGAAGCGGCCGTGGTCGCCGGCAACGAGGAGGAGATCAAGAGAATCGCCAATCCCCGGGTCGACATTTTTTCCAGCGACTTCCCCCTGCTCACCGATGTCATGTCCGGCAAACTCCAAGGTCGAGCAAATCGCAACCAGGTTACCTTTTTTGCCAACAGCGGCACTCAAGGTTTGCAATTTGCGTCGACTGCCGGCTACGTCGTCCGTGAGGCAAAACGGCGCGGCCTCGGCCAAGAGATACCCACCAACTGGTTTCTACAGGACATCAGAGACTAGCATCTACAGCGGACAGACGAATCGCGATCAATTGAGCGCCCCTTGCAAGCCATGTTTTCGCCCCGACTTTAGTTCATCAATCGTTGAGTCGAGAATTTGATCCTAATAACTCTTCTTTACTTTACGTCCTGTCGATGATGAAGATGCCGAGAGTAGTGAGCGAAAAACGAGATGGCGTATGGAATAAAGACTACCGATTTGAACAATTCGAAAAGCTCAGATTAGGGACGGCGGCCGACGCGATGCCGCCGTATACAGGTCTATGTCTCCTTTGAAGTGCGGAGGGGAAAGGGACGGTGTCTTCTTCGGCAGCCGCTAGAAGCCAATCACTTTCGCGGAGACAGATTGTTTTTCGGAGTTAAACTTTGGCAAATCGCCGGCAAAAATCGGCTTTCAGCTCTTCGTCAGATATCGTTTTGCTAAGAGACTCGACCAGCTCTGTAAGCCGCGCCTGTGGAAATTCTTCCATGGATTCCCCAAAGGCCCTCACCTGATCACGGATGATCAGGGATGCGATGCTCCCCATCACGTTGCTGAGCTCGCTGAACTCAGTGATCATACGGTCGAAAGCGTATTGCGACACGGTCTGCGGAGCGGCTTCCGGTATCATGGGCATGACTCTCGCAGCCTGAAATTGGACGGCAGTGGATTTCTCTGCGCCGTTTTTTGATTGCTCGCGTTCGACAGGTGTTCCAAGAGCTTGGGCCTGAGTATCAATCAAAGCTTGTGCTTCATTGTGGTTCCACCCGTTTCTGTGGGGTTCTAACTCGGTGTTTAGATCGAAGGCCTGGCTATTTCGCTCTTGGTCGAGTTCTTTGACGGGCGATTCCAAAGCTAGAAGTCTACTGTTCTCAACAAGTCCGCCGACGATCTGCTCTGTCTGGCTAAGTTGGGCTTGCAGCGTTGCGATCTTCATCTTGAGACCGTCAATGACCTGCTCGGCATG
>JAJONK010000188.1 GCA_021323355.1 Deltaproteobacteria bacterium | reverse complement strand
TAGGGGGGCTAAGCATATTTAGTATCGGCATCGTTGCACTTTATATCGCGGTTATCTTCAATGAAGTAAAGATTCGTCCAACCGCGATAGTTCGCGAAGTGTACAGCTCAGCAAATCAGTAAGGTCCCTAATGCACGACCCCGCTCTCGATAAGCTTCGCCGCTTCTTTAGCGAGAAGATAGCTTGTCACGGGCCGACCCCGGCCGGCGCCGACTTCAACTCGGAAACCGCGCAAACCATCCGCTTCGGTCAATTCGTGCGGCTCCTTGACCTGAGCACGCCATTCTCGATGATCGATTTTGGGTGCGGATACGGCGCTCTGATAGCGTATCTGTTGGAACGGGGATTTCCCCTGCGGCGCTATGTTGGGTTCGATATCGCGCCGGAAATGATTGAGGCTGCACACTCGTTAGTGCCGGGTGGCATGGAGGCGAAACTCACGACAGAAGTTGAGGAGATCGGAACAGCAGACTTCACGATCGCTAGCGGCATCTTTAATATGAAGTTCGAGGTGGACGCTACAACGTGGCGGCACCACATCGTGCAGACCCTCGATACCCTCGCCCGCGCGTCTGTCCGGGGTTTTGCGTTCAACATGCTGACCATCTATTCCGATCAGGAAAAAATGCGGCCAGACCTATATTATGGAGATCCCTCCTGGTTTTTCGATCACTGTAAACGCAGGTTCTCGCGCAATGTTGCCCTGCTACACGATTATGAGCTGTATGACTGGACCATGGCGGTCAAACTGGGCGGCTGGAACGTTCGAGTTCCATGAATAAGGTTGGCGCGCCAGCTAGTCCACGCGCGTTCGCCGGGGCGGGAAGCTCGCCTGAGCGGCGTGGCCAGATGCAATGAAGCCATTGAACAAGCTTAAAATGATCCGTGCGAGGAAGCGACTCTCGATTATTCAATCAGCATATATTCCGTGGAAAGGGTTTTTCGACCTTGTCAACCGCTGCGATGAGTATGTGATTCTCGATTCAGTTCAGTTCTCCAAAGGTCACTGGCACAACCGTAATCGGATCAAAACGGACCGTGGGCCTGCTTGGATTACCATTCCGGTTGAAACCGCAGGACGGCTCGAACAACGAATTCAAGACGTAACAATTGCCGGCCCCTGGTCTGAGCAGCACTGGCACGCACTTGAACGCAATTATCGCGGCGCGACCTTCTTTCCAACTCTCTCAACTACGGTTCGTCAATGGTACGAGTTGGCTGACCGGGAAAAGCGTCTAACGGCAGTTAATGAGTTGTTCCTGCTTCGGATTATAGAATTACTAGGCATTCGCACTAAAATTACTCGCGATGAGACGTACCAACCGCAAGGGGCGCGGGACGATCGTGTGCTTGACATCTGCCTGAAGGCCGGTGCAACAAATTATTTGAGCGGGCCATCCGCTAGAGCTTACATAGATGAGGGGAAGTTCCGAAGAGCCGGCATTCTGGTTGAATGGATGACGTACTCCGGATATCCTGAATATCCGCAGCTATGGGGAACTTTCGAGCATCACGTGTCCATCTTGGACATGCTCTTCAATGCTGGGCCGTCGGCGCCCAACTGGTCTGGGCTGTCGTCGCGCGGCGACGAAGCGGGACCCGCCTAGCGGGAACGAGACGCCTGCGCGCAAGATCTTCCTCTCGAGTTCCAAAATGCACTCGAGCGACTGATCGAGAAGAAGTGGCAGGGTGAGCTCGGCGTCCGCATCGTAGGCTTTTCGCCGGCCCCAAATGCGCCGTTGCAGCAGCATGAGCGGCAGCAAAGTTGTCACAAAGCTGGTCGAGCGGATGATGTGCAGCTTGGCCTTCCGGCACTTCGATTCCAGCTCGCCGCGCCGGTACCGTCGTTTATGTAAGCTGATCTCGTCGGACTTGCTCCAAAGGAATTGGTGCTGCGGCACGGACAGCAGCACGCCCCCGCCTGGCCGCAAGGCGCGATAAAGTTCGTGAAGAACGCGTTCATCCTCTGCGACGTGCTCCAGAACATCAAACGCACAAATCAGGTCGAATTCGGTTGCGTACGGAATGTCGCGAGCGTCCATTTGGAATAGCTTGACCTCCGGCCCAAGCCGTCTTGCCGCATAAGGAAGCCCATTCGCATAGATCTCACTTCCTGAAAGGCAGCTTTGCGGCAGGGCGGTTCGCAAAGCTTGCAACACATAGCCGGTTCCGCAGCCGATCTCGAGCACGCGCTCCGCCGTCGGAAAATAGCGTCTTACAAGATCTGTGATGAGCCGGTTGCGCACCCGAAACCAGAAGCTCGAGTCCTGAGTGACGTCCAAGCCGTGATGCGCATCCGGCTCCATCCCGTCATTGTATGCCGCCAAGTCTGGCGCAAACGCGACAAAGCCGTTAACGTACGCAGGCGAAGCCCCGCAGGCCGGACACATCCACTCCACGCTGTCGTACGTGGATCCGCACTGCAGGCAACGCTTCATGCGTAGGTCCTGGCGGAAGCGCGCCAGACTTGTGTGACGGCATTGATAACCTTGTCGATATGTTCCTCTGTCATGCTGCCGTGTATCGGAAGCCGCAACATGGTCGCGGCGACTCGGTCCGTGACCGTCATTTGACCCGCAACACGCCCGTATCGCCGTCCCGCGGGCGCCGAATGCAAGGGAACGTAATGCGTATAGGCTTCAATGCCGATCTTCAGTAGCGCTAGTCGTGCCTGTTCGCGGAGCTTGTTGCTATCAAACACCAGGTAGTAGATGTGCCCGTTATGGTGCGCCTCCTCGGGTGTAACCGGCCGCCGAAGCACGCCACTGCGCTCTGCCTCGGACAATCCCTGATGATAGCGGGCCCACAAACGCAGTCGTTTAGCAGTGATCTCATTGGCGACCTCAAGCTGGGCGAGCAAGACGGCGGCGATGAGGTCACTGGGCAAATAAGACGATCCAATGTCGAGCCATTCGTATTTATCTACTTTGCCGCGGAAGAATTCCGTTCGATTTGTGCCCTTCTCACGCAAAATGTGCGCTCGTCCTTCGAAGGCTGAATCGTTGAGAATGAGCGCGCCACCTTCGCCCGAGACGATGTTCTTGCTCTGGTGGAAGCTAAGCGTCCCCAAGGATCCCATCGTACCCAGCGGACGTCCTTTCCAGTGGGCAAGATAGCCTTGCGCGGCGTCTTCAACGACCGCGACGCCGTTCTTCGTCGCGATCGCCATGATGGGCTCCATTGCGCAACTGACGCCTGCGTAATGGACGGGAACGATCGCTCTTGTGCGCTCCGTGACCGCTGCCTCGATGAGGTTCTCGTCTATGTTCAAGGTGTCCCGGCGAATGTCAATGAACACCGGAGTTGCGCCCCGCAAGACGAATGCGTTCGCGGTCGATACGAAAGTGAAAGAAGGCATTATGACTTCGTCGCCCGCTTTCACAGTCAGCATGGCTGCCATTTCGAGCGCGGCCGTGCATGAATGAGTCAGGAGAACAGTAGCTCCGAGTTGCCCTTCTAGCCAAGATCGACATCGTCCAGTGAACGAACCGTCGCCAGCCAGATCACCGCCCCCGAGGCACTCCCTCAGATATTGCAACTCGCGATGCGAGAAATCTGGGCGATTGAAAAGAACTTTATCCACCACACATTGCTGCGCCATCGCACAACCATTTGGAGAGATCATTAGTCCATGTGCCGTACGCGGCTTTTGGCGGCTGCGATACGTTATCGCCGCGGAATACCCGGATCGGCTTCAAGAGTGAAGCCGGCAGGCCCGCCATCATGCGTCGCGGGGTTGTCAAGCCAATCATCGTCCTGCTGCTCGAGTGGGCGCTGTTCGGAGCGCTGCGCGCTCCCGTCTCCGGGACGGAAACGCAAGGCAAACATCATACGGGATGCCCCTTCGCAAACCGCAACCCCTCTCACGCGGTCTCCTTGAATGGGCCCATAGTAGCTGCAGACGGCCCCGGTGTCGGCGTGAGCGCCTGTTGCCGGCTCGGATTGGACGACCGCGAAAAAGAGTTCACCTGCAATTACCGCTCTCACCTTGCTTTGCGCCTTTGCACCGGTCCTCTGCTCGCATGGCCCGCCGACATGCACGTGATCAGCCGAGCCGGCCCAGATCCCCGCTTGATCCTGTTCAATGTTCCAGCGGGATCGATATTCGCCGCATACCCCTTCACGAAGGAGCCAAACTTCGGCCGAGGCAGTTGATGCTGTTCCGAACACAAGAGCTAGGGCCGCGAGCACGGAGCGCATAGCCAGTTCTCCACAGGCGCGAGTTAGATAGCGGACCGCATGGTACTTCGTAGGTCACCTGCTTACAATTCCCTTTTTCCGGTTGCCGAGCTTCCGCGGCCCTGTCGGGTGAGGAGCGACGATACGCGAGCAGGCTGCTTGCCAGCTTGGCGGCCGTTTCTGGTCCCCACTCGTGCTGGCCTTTTCCGTTCTCATCGGTCACAACGGCCCAACCCGCCGCCGGACGGGCGGCGACACGAGGGTGCGCGAGGGCTGTTGTGGCGGAACTGAAAACCGGGTTGCGTGGACTCTTAGCGAACCCAATGCTTTATGTAGCTCTTCAGCGGCTCATGGGCACCGACAAGGAGTGTCGCAGTTTTGTAGAGACATACATCAAGCCGAGCCCGGGCGATTCGGTTTTGGACGTGGGCTGCGGCCCTGCCGAGCTCCTGCGCTACATGCCGGATGACCTGACCTACGTTGGCTTCGATCCCAATCCGGCCTACATAGAAAGGGCGAGGATGACGTTCGGGGACCGAGGGACATTCTTTGCAAAATACTACGAGCGATCTGACGTCGAGCGCCTACCTTCTTTCGACATTGCCGTTCTGAGCGCCGTGTTGCACCACATGAATAACGAGGAGGCCCAGCATTTGTTCGGGCTGCTTCGTCAATCATTGAAGCCGGGCGGGCGTGTGGTGACCCTCGACAACGTGTTCGTGCCGAAGCAAAATCCGATAGCGCGCCTGCTCATAGCGATGGATAGAGGCCGCAATGTGCGCGATCCTGAAGGCTATCGCGCGCTCGCCCGGGGTTATTTCGACAATATCGACGGGGTTGTGATCTTCAAGGCATTCCCTCCATACACATACTATGTAATGTCAATTTCCTAATCTGCGTGGGCGAGGGTGGCAACTACATCTCGCCCGCCGCCCAAGCACAGCGGAAAGTTCGCTCGGCTGGCGCTGCGTAGACATGATTGGCTGCCCCGGCCAGGCGGGTGTGCGGTTCGATCCGGCAAATTCGGCCCTCGTCCAAGTGCTACTTCACCGAAGCCTACGCGAACGATCCAGTCCTTGGACCTTTTCTGGATTGTTAGGCGCAGACCCCAGCAAGGCTCGCGGAGTGCTACGCGTCCGGGCCCGCGTCTCCTTTTCGACCTCGTGCCGACCCACGCGGTGAGCTGCTCGCCTGCTCGCCGAAGATTAGCAGTGGATCGATTCTAACGCTTGGCGCCCGCGGTTAACGGCGGCGATGATCTTGTCGGGGTCTGCGGTCCAGACGAAGGGCTTGGGGTCATGGTTGGCCTCCTTGAGATAGCGGTTGATGGCGCCTGGAGGTCGACGACGGATCGGAAGGCGCCGCGCTTCAGGCGTCGCTTGGTGAGGGTGGCGAAGAAGGTCTCGACCGCGTTGAGCCAGGAGCATGAGGTGGGGGTGAAGTGGAAGACGAAGCGGGGGTGGCGGGCGAGCCAGGCCAGCACCTTCGGCTGCTTGTGG
>JAJONK010000187.1 GCA_021323355.1 Deltaproteobacteria bacterium | reverse complement strand
GTATGCGCCCAAGAACTGGCTCACTGCCATAATCGAGATCAATATCGCCAATCTCGCTGGAGTCCCGTCGATCGTATATGGTCTAATGGCTTTGGGCCTATTCGTCTACCAGCTTCGCCTCGGACATAGCATCTTAACGGCGGGCTTGACGTTGGCATTGTTGATTCTACCGATCGTGATCGTTGCCACACGCGAGGCCATCAGGGCAGTGCCAGGGACTATCCGCGAAGCGGCCTTAGCTCTTGGGGCAACCAAGTGGCAAACGGTTAAGGACCATGTTGTTCCCTACTCTACCGGGGGGATTTTGACCGGCGTGATTATCGCCTTGTCGCGCGCGATCGGAGAGACCGCCCCGCTCATCACCATCGGTGCTCTGACATTTATCGCGTTTCTCCCGGGTGCTCCCATCAAAGCTGAATTTCCGTTTATCTCTCTCGAATGGCTGATGTCGCCTTTTACCGTAATGCCGATACAGATGTTCAACTGGATCTCACGCCCCCAAGAAGAGTTTCATTTAAATGCCGCCGCCACCGGTCTTGTTCTAATGTTCATGACTCTGATGATGAACGCGGTTGCAATCTATCTGCGTTACCGCTTCCGCAAGCTTATCAAATGGTGACCGGCACAAGTGTGAAAAACAAGATGAATGGAGGTACAATGGCTCTGCAGGAACAATCGGCAACATTGAGACGCGAGATGCCGGTGATGAAACGAGACGGAGCGATGCCAAAGATAAGCGTACCTGAAATATCTTCGCCCATCATCCAAATTAAAGATTTGAATTTCTATTATGGTTCTAAGCATGCTCTAAAATCCATAACAGTCGATATCTCCGAGAAAAAGGCTACCGCGTTTATCGGCCCTTCGGGGTGTGGTAAAACGACTCTGTTGCGCTGCTTGAACCGCATGAACGACCTCATTGCCAATGTTCGCGTCACCGGCAGCATCACTCTGGAAGGCAAGGACATTTATGGCCCCTCCACAGACGTCATCCAATTGCGCCGGCGAGTCGGCATGATCTTTCAGAAATGGAATCCATTCCCCAAAAGTATCTATGAAAACGTGGTGTACGGGTTACGCATTGTCGGGATCAACGACCGTCAGCAGTTGGATGAAGTGGTTGAGAGCACCTTGAAGCGGGCGGCGCTTTGGGAGGAAGTCAAAGACACGCTTCATAAGAGCGCGGCTGAGCTCTCGGGCGGGCAGCAACAGCGTCTTTGCATCGCAAGAGCCCTCGCCGTGGAACCCGACGTATTGCTGATGGACGAACCTTGCTCGGCTCTGGATCCTATCTCTACAGCGAAGATCGAAGAACTCATTCATGAGCTCAAAGACGCGTTTACCATCGTCATTGTTACCCACAACATGCAACAGGCGGCACGCGTTTCGGACCATACGGCGTTCTTCTATTTGGGCGAAGTAATCGAATATGGCGAGACCGGTAAACTTTTTACTAATCCAGATAAACGGCAGACTGAAGATTACATCACCGGGCGATTTGGATAAGCGGAGGAGCCAATGCAAACCGCGCATACGGATAAAAGGTATGAGGAAGAGCTTAAGAAACTCCGCGAAGAAATTCTTTACATGGGAGGATTGGTAGAGGATCAGATACAAAAAGCAGTCAAATCACTAGTCGACAGGGATTCCAACTTGGCCGAAGTGATTATCGAGCGCGATCATGAGGTGAACCGCCTAGATGTCAACATTGACGAACTTTGCATCCGTTTGCTCGCTCTCCATCAGCCCGCCGGCCGCGATCTTCGTTTCATTACTACTGGTTTAAAAATCACGACCGACTTAGAGCGCATCGGCGACATGGCGGTTAACATCTGTGAGAGAGCGCTCGAACTCAATCAGGAACCGCAGTTAAAGCCGTATATCGACATACCGCGCATGGCGCAGATCGCCCAGCGAATGATCCAGCAAAGTTTGGACGCTTTCGTTCGCGAGGATACCGATCTCGCCCTTCGGGTTTGTAAAGACGACAGCGAAGTCGATCAGTTGAATGCGCAGATATTTCGAGAAATTCTCACATTTATGATCGAGAATGCGCAAACCATCAGCAGGGCGACAAAAATTAGTTCCGTGTCGAAATATCTCGAACGTATCGCCGATCACGCCACCAATATTGCCGAAATGGTTATATTCATGGTGAAGGGCAAGAGCATTCGGCACATGAAGGAATTGCCGCCGTCGGTTTGATTATGAGCAGCATAGGTCAAAAAATCCTGGTCGTCGAAGACGAACCGGATATTCGGAAACTCATCCAATACAATCTGACGCAAGAGCGCTATCTGGTGGTGGAAGCGGAAGATGGCGAGCAGGCTCTGAAATTAGTACAGCGCGATACACCGAACCTTATTATTCTGGATCTGATGCTGCCGGGGCTTTCCGGCTTGGAGCTATGCAAAATCTTCCGTGAGAGACCGGATACGGCACGGGTTCCCATTCTTATGCTGACTGCTAAAGCCGGAGAGGCCGATAAGGTTGTCGGCTTGGAAATGGGCGCTGACGACTATCTATCAAAACCGTTTAGCCCGCGTGAGATGGTGGCCCGCGTCCGAGCCATTCTCCGCCGCACGGACTCTTCCGCTGCAGCCGCGGAAACTGCACCATCCTACCATAAAGGGACGCTGAAGATTGATTACAGGACTTACGAGGTTTTTGCTCGAGGGCAACAAATCAGATTGACTCTCAAGGAATTTGAGCTTCTGCGTTTTTTAGTCCAAAATTCAAATCGCGTCTTGAGCCGCGACCAATTGCTTGACAGAGTTTGGGGTGGTGAAACCTTCGTTACTCCCAGAACTGTCGATGTTCACATTCGCCGTTTGCGTAAAGCGGTCGAAGAAGATGATCGCAGACCCAGGTTGATTTTGACGTTACGAGGAGTTGGCTATAAATTCGATGAGAAGGCTTTGGCGGAATAGCCTTATCTCAAAAGTTTTCTTAAGTTACCTCGCCGTCGTTACCCTACTTTTTACCAGCTTTTACCTCTATTCCAGCACTGTTGTTAGGGATTTCTATGTGTCATCGCTCGGTGAAAGGCTCGAGCTTGAAGCTCGCCTACTAGCCAAGGCAGTGCCTTCTCTTTCGGACAACCGAGAGTTTGACGTCCTGTGTCGAAACTTAGCAAGCGAGTTGGGAGTCCGCATCACAATGATCGACGGCGATGGCCGAGTCTCATGCGATTCGGTCGAGCCTTCGGCAACTATGGAAAATCACCGGTCCCGGCCGGAGGTTCTCCAGGCCTATGAAACTGGCTCCGGCTCCTCTTTCCGTTACAGCATGACTACTGGCGAAGAGCTATTTTACCGCGCATTTCTACAGAATGAGGGCGGGAGCCAAAGGATAGTGCGTTTGGCCATCCCGCTCAATGAAGTTAGGGACATGACAGATTCTTTGCGTCGCAACCTCTTCCTCGGGTTCCTTGTCGCCTCCGGCGTTGGCTTGCTACTAGCCTTCGCCTTCTCCCGCCGCTTTAGCTCGCGTGTGAAGCGCCTAGTGGAATTTTCTCAGCAGGTAGCACATGGAATTTTTCCGCAGAACTTCTTCGTTAAGTCAGGTCAGGACGAAATTCACCGGCTGGAACTCCACCTAAATGAAATGAGCGAAAACATTCGCGAGAACGTTCGACAAGTTGTGGCGGAAAAGGAGAAGGCAAATTCGATCTTGCGGTGCATGATGGAAGGCGTTTTAGTGATCGATCCAAAAGGACGGGTCTTGGTCATCAACGAACAGGCGCAAAAAATGTTTAACCTGGCTCACGACACAGACATTCGTGGCGCCTCTATATTGGAATTGTCGCGCCACCCAGAGATGAAAAAAATAATTGAGCAAGTCTTGGTTTTTGATTTCACAAGCGAGCGGTATTCCAGACAGGTTGAGTTGCATGAAGGTAGATGGTTTCGCGTTAATGCGGTAAGCCTAAGGAACACTCAGAGTGGCTCGTTTGGTTCAATACTAGTGTTCCACGATATCACGGAGGTAAAGCAACTGGAAAGAATGCGTTCCGATTTCGTTGCGAACGTATCCCATGAACTGCGCACACCCCTTACTGCGATTCGCGGATATGCGGAAACACTGCTGCGAAACCCGCCCAATGATCCGGCTGACGCTCAATATTTTCTTGGTATCATCGAGAAACACTCGGAAAGGTTGAGTCGATTGACCGAAGATTTGCTGACGTTGTCCGATCTCGAATCAGGGAAAGTTCAGTTGGATTTCAAACCTCTTGACAGTGCGCGCGTGATACAAAGTGTTCTCGAGATGTTCTGGGACCAGGCCAACAAGAAAGGGATCAAGCTAGAGAGCGTCGTAGAACCTGAATTGCCCAGGGTGAGTGGCGACTTCGATCGCTTGCAGCAACTTTTTATCAATCTCGTGGATAATGCAGTGAAGTATACTCCAACCAACGGCACGGTAACCGTCACAGTTCAACGAACTAGGATCAATGGCAATGCCGGCGGAGTGGAAGTGTCAGTATCCGACACGGGCCCCGGAATCCCCGAGAAGGATATTCCCAGGCTCACGGAACGATTCTACCGTGTCGACAAGGCTCGATCCCGAGATATTGGCGGCACCGGATTGGGTCTAGCCATCGTTAAACATATTGCGCAGGCACATCAGGCCGACCTAAAGATCGAGAGCATCCTTCAGAAGGGCACGACAATTCGCGTTCTGCTGCGGCAGTGAGACCGAATCCAACATAAACACCATCCTGTTTCTTTGCACCGGAAAACTCGTGCCGCTGCAAGATGGCCGAAGGTGTCGCCGGCGCGCAGAGGAGGAGGGCCGGCGAATTTATTGCGCTTGCACCGAACCCAAACTCATTCATCCGTTGGGGTAAGAATCATGAAGAAGTCGATCGACATCTCGCATCAATACTCCAAGGCGGCGAGGAGGTACCGATCCGCGAAGTCGAATTATTCATTACGCTTTGCGATAATGCCGCCGAAAGCCTTGCGACCTTCGCGATTAAGGCGCAATCAATGGATTGGCCGCTAACAGATCCAGTGCTCGCCGAAGGTGATGATGAACAAGTTCTTCAAGTATGAGGGCGGTGTGTGAGGATAATCGAGCACGCGTTCAGCAGTTTTCAATACATCCTCGTACTAGCTGCTCACGAATGTCACAGTGCAGAACTAATCTTGACAATTGCTGAAGGCTACTGCTACAAAGAAAGCTTCACCAGCAATCCATCGGTATGTTCAATTTCGCTCCGCATAAAGAAAAGTTTTTTGATCTATTCAAGCAAGCCGCGGAAAATGCTCTGGCTGGCGCTCGAGCGCTCAAAGAAATGCTTGAACATTACGATAATCCTGAAGAGTCTTGGAGGAAAATTAAAGACCTGGAGCATGAAGGAGACCGGATTACACACAGGACAATCCGCAGCTTAAATCAAACCTTCCTCACTCCGATTGACGCCGAAGATATTCACGCGCTGATTACGGCGTTGGATAATGTAATGGACGCAATCGAGGCTGCAGCGTCGCGCATGGTCCTTTTTCGCATTGACGAGCCCACCGCCGAAGCTAGAGAACTGAGCGACATCATCGTGACATCCACAGAACAACTCGTTAAAGCGGTTTCACACATGCCGCGATTGGATGATATCGACGAGTATTGCATCGAAATCAACCGGCTTGAAAACACCGCGGATGATATTTATCGCAAAGCCATTGGTCGGCTC
>JAJONK010000186.1 GCA_021323355.1 Deltaproteobacteria bacterium | reverse complement strand
GCTAAGAACTTAACCCGCTCGAGCAACGGCACAGTCTCATCTTTGGCCTCCTCCAGAACTCGCCGGTTGAATTCAAGCCATGACAACTCACGCTGCAGATACCTATGGTTCTTATCTCCGTCCATATTACTATCCTGATGTGTTCCCATCGCTAGAACTCACGGAGGCGCCCTAAGGTCCTCGATGAGCAAGGTACAACACGGTTTATCGAACCAACACCCCTTCGTGTTAAAAGTACATTAAGTTGTTGTTACAAACCGGCCGTTTCGGGATATCCAGGGCCAGTAGGTAGGGCCAATTCGCGCAAAAAATTAACCGATTTGTAACACTTTTTAGGTCAACAACGGTTCCAATCAATGGTATGTAAAGATGATGGCAGATCACTTTGCAGTCATCGACGTTGGCAGCAACGCGATGAAATTCCAAGTAGCCGTCGTCGATCAGCCCAAACGCTATCGAGTTGTCGAACAAGACCGCCAAGCTGTCCGTGTGGGGCACAATGTATTTCAAACCGGCCGTCTGGATCCCGCCATCGCCGAAGCGGCACTAAAGGTTCTTACAGATTTCAAGCTAGTAGCAGACCACTATCAGGTCAAGGCCATCCAGGCTGTGGGCACCAGCGCTCTACGAGAAGCCTGCGATGGAAAATCCTTTCTCAGAGAGGCTCAACAGCTCGGCGTACCGATGCAGATTCTCTCTGAAGAAGACGAAGCTCGACTGATCAGCTTAGGAATTATGAGTGGCCTGCGCTTTCATTTGCCGCTCGGCCTGTTTTTGGACATCGGCGGAGGCAGTGTCGAAATCGCCGTCGCAAATACAACGAACGTTTTTTGTTTATTCAGTCTACCTCTCGGAGCCGTTCGTCTGACCGAAGAGCTATTTACCTCTGATCCGCCGCGCAAGCGCGAAATCCGCCAGCTACGTCAGGTTGTTAGACAGAAGCTCAGGTCGGTTGGCCAGCGCCTTGGACAGGAAAAGTACACCATGGCCTTCGGCAGCGGCGGTACTATGACTGCTCTAGCTGAAACGAATATACGAGTCGCCGGAGATGGCAAAAACGGCTCTTTGTCGATTTTGCGGCGGACCCGGCTGAAAGCCTTATTGGAGTTGCTAACAACCATACCGGCTAAAGAGCGCGCCTCACTGATCAGCGGCGATCCCAAGCGCGCAGATATCATAGTTGCCGGCGGGCTGGTTCTCTATGAGATTATGTCTGAGATCGGCCTCGATTACATCTTTGTCTCGCGAAGAGGTTTGCGGGATGGCTTGATGATCGACCTCCTACAGCGACATTATCAAAACTCAGGCGTATGGGATCCGGATGCAGAGCGCGCGGATTCCCTCGAGCAGGTATGTCAAAAGTATCTTTACGATGCGCCTCATGCTTACCATGTTAGCCAGCTTGCGATGAACTTATTCTATCAACTAAACGATCTGCATAAGCTTTCCGATAAATATTCCAGTATTCTACAGGCTGCAGCGATGCTGCACGATATCGGCCTTTTCATAGCTGAGCGTAAGCACCATAAGCATTCCTACTATCTTATAAAAAGTTCCGGAATTAACTCTTTTGATAAGCTTGATCTCGACGTCCTGGCCAACATTGCTCGTTATCACCGCAAAGCGCACCCCAGCCAGAAACATCTAGGTTTTAGTCAACTCTCTCCAAGCAATCAAGATGTGATACGAAAACTAAGTGCTATACTCCGAATTGCTGATGCGTTCGATTATAGGCACGACCAAAAAGTTACTGCCCTGACGTGTGCAATGAAAAAATCCAAAGCTATCACTGTTACTGCTTCCGGCACGGATGATATCGGCGACGAAATCGCCTGGGCTTCGAAAAAGGGGCAACTGTTTGAAGAAGTTTTCAACCTCAAGCTCGTTATCCAGAAAGCATAGACACGCAGGGGCCAGTAACCGGAGGACAACTCAATGAGACGAACCATTCGCGACCGCAATATTCTTTTTCTATGCGATGACAACGCATCGCTGAGCCAAATGGCGGAAGCCGTCGCGAAGCACCTTGATCCCCCCAAGGTTAAGATCTTCAGCGCCGGCATCAAACCCACAACGATCCCATCGCAAGTTTATAAAGTTATGGAGGAGTCAGGGGTCAGCTTGGAGGGCCAGTCGTGTAAAAAGATGAATGAGGTGCCGTTGAATGAAATCGATTTGGTGATAAGTTTCGAAGGTGCGGATAAGAGGTGCAGCTCCTTGCCAAAGCGGACGAAAGTGGAGAACTGGTCGATCCCGGCACTCGGTTTGTCCAATATAAGCAGCCCGGCATCATTGACAAAGTATCGGCACCAGCGAGACGAGATCAATAGACGAGTATTCGCGCTTTTTATGGATTATTGGCGGAATGATGCGTAGCCCCATTGGTGTTTCACACCACTAACATTGATAACTGACAAGTAAGGTGAATTGTATGAATCTCTACCTTCTGCGACACGGCGTCGCTGCAGCTAAGGATGATCCGGCTTTTGAGTCTGACAGCGAGCGGCCGCTTACTAAAAAGGGAATCAAAAAATTCCGCAAAGCAGCGCGAGGAATTGAACGTTTGGGGATTACGTTGGACGTGATCCTCAGCAGTCCTTTAGTTCGCGCCCGGCAAACAGCTGATATTGTCGCCGCCGTTTTGAATAAGGAATCTGACATTCAGGAAATACCGGAATTAGCTCCGGAGAGTTTGCCCGAACAGCTAACATCTGCCTTGAACAATGTTCACGACAAAGAGCATGTCATGTTGGTAGGCCATGAGCCGTTCCTTGGCAAATTGGCGGCGTTTCTGGTTAACGGCAAAAACAATTCTGACAGTGTGATTCCCCTCAAAAAGGGCGGTATCTGCCGCATCGAGATCGAAGCTCTTCCTCCGACACAACCCGGACATATGCACTGGCTACTGACTGCGAAACAGCTTCGCCTGATAGCCCGGTAATCTGCGACATGTACCCAGAGACGAGCCACTCTGAGAACAGAGTAACCCTTCTCAGAGTTTTGAAAAATGATATCTTGAGGCTCGCCCTAACTCGCTTGAAGAAATGCGTTTCCATCGCGCCCAGGCTTTTGGTTGACCACGATCCAGACGACATTCACGACCTTCGAGTGACGAGTCGCCGTTTGCAGCAAGTTGTCAGCTTAATGTTTCCCAAGCCTCGCCGTGCAAAGAGCCGTAAAGTAATCCGGTCTCTGCGCGATCTGCGCCGCGATTGGGGCTCTTGCCGTAATCTCGACGTTGATTTGGCCCTCTTGCAGGAGAAGCTCGAGTCACTTGAGACAGACGGAGTTCGCGACGCGTGGAGTTATGTCCGCGGATGTCTAGTGGAGTTGCGAGCGCAAGAACTCGACCGTGCACGGAAGCGGCTACGCCGGCTCGATATTCTGGCTTTTATCGAAAGAACTCAGCGGTTGTTCAAGGCGGTGAAAATAGAGAACGTCCAGGACTTAAACTTAGAGGAAAGTTTTGCTGACACTCTGGCCGAATGGCGTGAGGCGGTCGCGCAAGCAAAAAGCCGGCACAATTCGAAGCATCTGCACGAATTGCGGATCTCAGGCAAACGACTGCGCTACCGTTTGGAAATTATCGCGGAACTGGGGAACACCGCCGCAAAAGATCAGGCGACCTCATTGAAAGGATTGCAAGAAGAGCTCGGTCGTTGGCACGACTGCCATGTTCTGTTGCAGTTTGTCGAAGAACTCATCCAGAAGCCGGAGTTTCTTAGTGATCACCCGGAGTTTCAGCAGATACTAGAACGTGACATCGACAGCGAGAGGCGCAAGAATGATGCGGCGATCGACGAAATCTTAAAACAAGCTGAAAAACTCCAGCTCGGCTTGAACAGTAGCAAAGCAGCAGTTACACCAAAAGATTCCCTCTGACGGCTTCAACTTAATTCGATGGTCCAGAGGTATCGGTGATTTCAAAGCCGTACGTTCCACCATTTATCGAATTCTGCCAGAAGCCCCCTTCGATATTGCTTATCGATCCTTCCTTGAAAACGAGCGCGTCGTTTAGGCGGCCGCAATATATCTGGAGTGCTTTCGCTCACGTCTGATTTCGTGGGCGAGCTTCAAACCGGTTGGGATCTGTACACGTTAGCCAGACCCGCCTCAATCTTCTGTTAAATTCCTGTTACGAACTTCGACGCTGTCTTACTGCGCAAACTCATTTAACAATTTCTTAACTGACGCTTTACATCAGGTTCACGGTTCCTTCCTAACGTAATCGTCGAATAGGCGATGAGAAACTATCCAGATAAGAAGAAAGTGCGGTCGCGTTGTAGAAGTCCGTGTGGAGCTTCACCCAGGCTTAAGACGTTTGTAACAATCCCGTAACATTGGCCGGTTAAAAAAACTATAAAAGGAGAACAGACGATGAAATGGATGTTGTTTATCTTGGTTGCCGGCTGGTTGGCTGCTCAGCCCTCGGTGGCAAAAGCTCAGGTCATACAGATCGACGGTTCCAGCACTGTGTTTCCGGTGACTGAAGCAGTCGCAGAAGAATTTCAAAAATCAAAAAAAGGAAAAGTTAAAGTCACAGTCGGCATTTCAGGCACCGGCGGCGGCTTTAAGAAATTCTGCCGAGGTGAAACAGATATTAGCGACGCCTCCCGTCCAATCCTTAAACAAGAGATAGACGCTTGCAAAGGATCCGGCGTCGAGTTTTTTGAGCTACCCGTCGCCTATGATGCGTTAACGGTGATCGTCAATCCAAAAAACGATTGGGCGCCATCGATGACGGTCGCCGAATTGAAAAAAATCTGGGAACCCAGCGCACAGGGCAAAGTCACGACCTGGAATCAGATCCGACCCAACTGGCCCAATGCGCCGCTCAAGCTTTTCGGCGCCGGGGCCGACTCGGGCACTTTTGATTATTTTACCGAAGCCATTGTTGGCAAGGCCAAGTCGAGCCGTGGTGATTTTACCGCCAGCGAAGACGACAACGTTCTGGTTCAAGGGGTAGCTAATGACCGTAACGCATTGGGCTTCTTTGGCTTCGCGTATTACATAGAAAATCAAAAGAAACTGAAAGCTGTTGCGATTGATGGCGGCAAAGGACCAGTAGCTCCGTCAGCAAAGACGGTCGAGGACGGCACTTATCAACCGCTGTCTCGACCGATTTTTATCTATGTTAGCAAAAAGGCGATTGCCAAACCCGAGGTCAAGGAGTTTGTCGAATTTTATCTTAAGAACGCCCCCACCCTGGTTAAAGAGGTGAAGTACGTCGCCTTGCCGGCCAAGGCTTACACGTTAGGGTTAGAACACATCCAGAAAGGCAAAATCGGCACCGTGTTTGGAGGCGAAGCGGAAGTCGGCGTCAAAATCGACGATCTACTAAAGCGTGAAGCCAAATTCTAGTATACAAGTCTAACTCGCAGCAGAAAGCACCGATCCCTAATCGGTGCTTTCTGTTCTGATGACAAGACATATTATGACAACTGCCGAACAGGTGCATTCTGACATTTTAAGAAGCCGAGTTCAGACCGCGACGATGAATCGAGGCTTGCAACGAGCACGCGAACGGCTGATCGAACTCCTATTGTTTCTGGCGGCGCTTTCGTCAGTGGCGATTACCGTTGGAATCGTCGGTATTCTCGTTTTCGAATCGCTTGCAATTCTTCGAACATGTATCGATTTTTGAATTTTTGACCGATACCGAGTGGACGGTGCTCTTTGCCGATCCCCATTATGGCATCATGCCGCTGGTCAGCGGCACGTTAGTTACGTCTGTTGTGGCGCTCCTGGTCTCCCTTCCGCTCGGAACCATCATCGCGATCTACCTCAGTGAATATGCCGGCAGCCGAACGCAAGAAATACTCAAGCCGACTTTGGAGCTTCTCAGCGCGGTTCCCACGGTGGTCTTCGGCTATTTTGCTCTGCTGTTCTTAACGCCGCTATTACAGCGCTTGCTACCCAGTTTGCCTGGTTTCAATATGCTCAGCGCCGGCATTGTCATCGGCATCATGATTATTCCGTATGTTAGTTCGCTCAGCGAAGAGGGTTCTTACGCCATGGGCGCGACTCGGTTACAGACCGCGCTCAGAGTCCTTTTCCCTGCCGCGTTTTCAGGCATAGCTTCGGCCTATGTGCTGGGCTTCTCCCGTGCGGTGGGTGAGACCATGATTGTGGCAGTGGCTGCCGGAACGCAGCCAAACCTTACGCTAAATCCCATGGAAGGAGCGGCAACTATCACGGCCTACATTGTCCAGGTCAGCCTCGGCGATCTGCCGCACGGCAGCATCGCTTATCAGAGCATCTTCGCCGCAGGATTAACCTTGATGTTGATGACGTTGATCTTCAATATCGGTGGCTATCTACTGCGCAAGAAATTTCGGGAGATTTACTGATGAGACAAGCGATGAATCTCCAAGGACGTATCGCCCGCAACAAAACGGTTGATCGCCTCTTCGTCCTGTTCGGACTATTAGCCACTTTCGTTGGCCTACTTACTTTGGCGGCGCTTATGACGGACCTCGCCATAGATGGGATAGGCAGGCTTAGTCGGGAATTCTTCACGTCCTTTCCTTCGCGTTTTGCCTCCCGGGCAGGCATCCTCTCCGCCTGGGTCGGCACGATATTAGTCATGATCGTGACCGCGTTTACGGCCGTTCCCTTGGGAGTGGCTGCGGGAATCTACCTCGAAGAGTATGCGCCCAAGAACTGGCTCACTGCCATAATCGAGATCAATATCGCCAATCTCGCTGGAGTCCCGTCGATCGTATATGGTCTAATGGCTTTGGGCCT
>JAJONK010000185.1 GCA_021323355.1 Deltaproteobacteria bacterium | reverse complement strand
TTCCTTACGGGCGATGAGCTGGCGCGGAATTTTGTTGGTGGCGCTGGCAATGCAGCCCAACTTAATCCCGCCGGCCACGGTGCTCAAAATCGTCGATTGTGCTGGCCATACGGCTTCAACTTCCCTCGACACCAACGCAGCAATGCTGAGCGCGCCGCTGCGCACCTGAATCATAGAAGCATCGATACCGTATTTTTTGAACAAACCCTTATCGATCCCAACCCACATCGGCGCCGCGGTTTCATTATAGCCGCCATAGGACACGCGAAAATTTTCTTGAGCATAGGCGATTGTGGTCACATAGACCGTAAAGATGAATAGGAACGCGCCAAGCAGCGTATTAACTGTTCTGGTAAAAGCCATGGCAGTCCTCCTGTTATTCAACATGGTGCGGATCTGGCATTTCAACAGCTCAACGTTCAACAATTCTATAGTTGGCAAACGTAATCAGCTGTCCTCTTATATGATTTTCGTTTGTAAGAAAACGCCGCAGGAGTTTTTATGCTGTAGAGTGAGATGGTCCTTGGCTGCGGCCAAAGGCATGAAGCAGCAGGTGAACTCATCATGTGGTGATGCAGTTCAACGGAGCGTATTTAGAAAAATGCCTGCAGGTTAAACAGAAGCTCCTGTGTCCGGGCGCGCTGATTGAAATCAAATCGCAAAGCGAAATTTCTTTTCAAAGTATAGCGCTGCTGCGCCGCTAACCTCCACTCGTCGGATTTATCTCCTAATGGGAAATTCATATAGCTACCGGATACTGCGAATTTCCATCGATCGGTGATATCGGCCATGGCACCAACGGTGAGGCCGCCGCCTACCCGATGATTGCCGTGAAAGACCCGCCCTACTTCGGTAGCAAATTCCGCCAAGCCGAAATAAACCTCGCGATTTAACCAGGAGCTTTCCCTAGCTAGGCCGATCCCAACATTTAGGTTGCCGGTGCGGCAAAAGTTACAGTTGTGATGCTGTATCGTGTCGAGCGCTGCGTTGATTTTCCATGAAGGACTAGCAAAGAGAGCGTCGACAGGGGACAGAGACAAGATGTGATTTGCGCGCCGGGCGTATAGCCGTATTCCGGATCGAGCAGATCGTGAAAAGCCAGGCGAAAATTCGCCTCGTTGAAAAACTCGCCCTCACGCCAGCCGACGCCCAGACCCGCTCTCATGGTCTTGTGCCCTTGATCCGGCGCCCCGCTAATCGGCGTGATCTTCGTCGGAACTGGCTTAACCGTGAGCTTGCTGCGAGCAAGCAAAATGCTCCTGTTGCGTGATTCGAAGGACGCGCTGTTCTCTTCCGTCGCGCCCTTGTACAAAAGATAATCCGATACGACTTCCAGTTCCAGGATTGCTGCCTGGCGCTCGGGCGGCAGGCGGGTGAACGCCTCAGACTGAGACAGCTTCGGATCAGCGACCATCTTCGAGAGCCAGCTCTTTTCGTCGGCTGAAAGAGCCTCGCGGCCGCGACGAATCCTGGTGCTCCGGGCGGCGCGAAAGGTCACGTCTTTAACTAAACCGGGTTTGGCGGCGATCATGCGGATGCCGTCGGAAGGGAAGGTATAGAACCAGAACCGCTCGGCCAGTTGCAGCTCCGGATCGGCAACGTCCAGCAGAGACAAAATCTGATAAGCGCAATTTTCTTTGAAATAAAAATAATCGAAGGCGGCGTTGCCCAACTCCCAGCCGTGCATTAGCAGTCGTTGCATCTGATCTTCTGTGAGATTGAGCCGGTATTCCCAAATATCGCGGTTTTCAAAATCACCGTATTCCTTGGCTTTGATGTAATACGGATGTGTCGAAAAGTATCCTTTGAATCCTCCAGTCAGTCCCAACACAGCAAAGAGAATACCGTTGTCCGTGGTAACATCGGCGGCATAATTGATTGTGTACGCGAGAATGCTGGTTCGCTCCGTTTGACCCTTCTGGTCAACCCGCAAGAGCAGGTGGCCGAACATCGAAGAGGGATTGTTCATAAACGCCGACGGAAAGATGACGGTGATCGAGGCGGGATTGAGTTCGGCAAGCCATGATTGAAATCGCTCGCATGACTGCGGCGGCAAACGACTTTCGTCGATGGCCAGAGCGCTCTTCAGCCAATGATAACGTGCGATAAAAGCGCAACGTGCCGGCTGGCTCGAACGGCCGACCAGATCGGTCGAAAAAAATTGAGACAGGGTAGCCTGTAGCTCGGCTTCCGGATCGGTTTTTCCGTCTGGCGAAAGAAAGAATGCGGGTTCGTCGGCTTCGCTCTCAACCCCTCCGGCAAGGGCCGATCGATAATGCAAAAGAAGATGCCAGTAGCGTTGCTCGTGCAGCGCCATCGCCTTAGCCCGATCAAGCAGCAGTTGAAGGTAGGGTTGAGCGCTGTCTTGGCCACGGGCTGTGTTTGGGAGAAGACACAGGACGAGAAGCGCGATGCTGAGGATCACCGACAAGGGAAAAGATAAGCCCCGGCAATGCCGGGGCTCGTAGATGGGTTATTTCACACTGCTGGCAAGAAGCGGGTGCGATGACATCGCGCTGGTTAAAGCCTTGAGCAGCGCCGCGGGAGTAGATTCCCCGGACTGAATCATACTCTGGTACTGCAGTTGCGCGAGAGCATAGAACTCGGCGCGATTTTCCTGCGGGATGTTCATCAGTTCAGCCAGCGAACTCAGGTGTTCACCGTCACCCTTGGCCATATCTTGAGAAAGGTTCTCAAAATTAAGCGCCGCAAAAACGCTGGTCTTATGTTCCGACATGATCACGCCGTTATTGGTGCAGCCGGAAGTGCCGAAGCTGATGCCAAAGGTCTGGCTGCCGAATGTGCCGTTAGTCGTCGACTGCATCACTTGCGGCGCGATGTCCTTCTGGTTCCCATATTCCCCCCAAGCGAGTTTACCGAGGCCGCAACCCGGTCCGGTGTCCGGATTTGGTGCTGCCCAAACCTGCGCCGCATACAAAGGTAGCAGAGCGACGCCCAACCTGAGCCATTGTTTTTTGATCATTATATTCCTCCTCCTTGTGGTGTTTTCTATGACTTTGAATGTAACTTGAAGAACATATTCGAGCAAGGACATTTTTCAACTAATCTGAAAATACTCGTTTGCTTTCGTGGACGATCGCAGACATGCATCGGTGGCATCGCCGTCTCGCTGTCAAATAAAATCTACCGCGGCGGCAGAGGACCCGGTCCAGCAAATTTTTTGAGCGTCTCGATGGTCTCGGCGTCACGGGGCATGTCTGCGACGACCTTTCTTAGTTCCGCCGCTTCCATCGGCGATGCATCATCGGTAACCAATTTTTTGAAATATGGAGGAAACTCAGGGTCTTTGAAGGTCTTGCGCATTGCTTCTTCGAGAGTTGCCACTCTCTCTTTGGGAGTGCCCGGAGGTAATATGTAAGGTGATCCGACAGATCGAAAAGCGCGCCAGAGTGTAAGAAGCTTGGTTTCCCGTTCGTTTTTGGCAAAGCTGCCGATCTCCGGAAGGTGACCCAACCGCGGATGCTTGTCACCTTTCGGAACCTCCATGATCGAATGAAAATTCATCAGCCCTTTATCCACCCAATCGGGGTTTCGCCGGATGACCGAGCTTGCATTATTGGCCCTGCTGTCGAGCTCGCCTTGGGTCAAGGCGACGTCCAGTTCATGGGCAGTGTAGCCGGCAATAAACTTCGGCTCTTTCAAGTTTAGAAAGTACGCGAATAGTCTTCCTGCTACATAAGATACATGGCCAACCGTTTGCGCCCCGATCCTGAGGCCAGGCTTGGATGCCAGTTTCTCCAGATTGTCGAGCCCGAGTTCTTTTCGGGTGTAAATGATGTAATGGTTTTCGCTTTCGGGTGAGCCCAGATAAATAAACTTGTCGATGTCATAAGAGACACCGGTTTCGCCCATGACAGCCAGGCCGATGATCGCTCCGCTCGCGGCGCCTATTGTTAGGCCATCGGGACGAGCGTTGCTGTATAAATAATTCGTTCCCTTGCGGCCGCCGCCGCCGTCGATGTACTGGATTACAACCGTTGGATTTCCCGGAATATGTTTCTTGAGGAACGGCACCATGGCTTTCACCCGGAGATCCCCGGTGCCGCCTGCAGACGTGGTCGCGATCAGGGTGACAGTCTTGCCTTCATAGAAATTACTCTGGGCCAGCGCATAACCGGATAACATGCAACAGAGTAGCCCAAACATAGAAAGGTTCCGCAACAGCTGTTTGCCCAAGATCATGAAATCTCCTCCAAATAAAAAAGAGTTTCTGTCCCGTCTCTTATCTAAAATCTTTTTGTTTTTTACAAGCAGATTCTCGCCGGCCTAACCGACAAGCGACAGCTCTACAGCTCGTGCTCTGAATTGACCAGCACGATAGCGCCATGTTAGAAGCCGCTTATGCCACTACTCATAGTCGAGAAGCCGCTGCGAGCCTACGCCAGCGGCAAGCCATCCGAAAGAATGGCACCGACATATTTGCGTTACGGTTTACTATGCCTGTTGGCTTTCATGGTCACAGTTCTATTTGCTCACAGCGGGTTAACTCAAGAAACCAAACGGATCCGGTTTGCGTTGACGACTCCGCCGCATTTTCTGCCCATCTGGGTTGCTAAAGATCTTGGGCTGTTCTCAAAACACGGGCTCGACGTGGAAGTGATCTTCATGCGTGGCGGCGCCTTGATTACGATGGGCGTGATCAGCGGCGAGCTGCAGCTCTCGGGTATCGGCGCGGAATCGGTCGTGGCGGCAAGAGCGGAGGGCGGAGATGTTACGCTTCTGGCGTGTCCACTGGATTTGGATCTTGTTTATTTAATCAGCAGGCCGGAAATCAAGACGGCCGCGCAGCTAAAAGGCAAAGCAACCGCCGTTACACGACTTGGATCGACGACTCACTTTTATCTGCGTTCAGCCTTTAAGCATCTGGGCATGGATGCGGACAAAGACATGACGATCCTGCAATTGGGCGCCGGGCCGGAGATCGCAATCGCTTTGCAGCAGGGACAAATCGCCGCCGCCGTTCTCAGTTACCGCAATGCGCTGTCCTTTCTGGAGCGGGGCTGGCCGATACTGGTGAATTTAACCCAAACCGGTTTCAAGTACCCGCCATCATGTGTCGCCGGGAGCCGCGCTTTTATTCGAAAGAATCCAGGCACGGTGGACGCATTTCTCAAAGCTTATATCGAAGCGATCCACATGATCAAAAGAGACCTGAATCTGACGAAACGCGTTTACGCGAAGTATTATCGCGAGTCCGATGCGGCGGTTACCGACAAGGTGGCTCGTGCTTATGCGGAGCTTTTCAAGCCCATTCCGAATGTGCCAGAAGAAGGCATCGAGGTCGTGGTCCGGGACTTCGCATCCCGACGGCCGCTGCAAAAGGATCTGCTAAAGACCAGCCTCTACAAAGACGATGGGCCGTTGGAGAGGATCATTAAAGAAGGCTGGGTCAATCAACTGCAGAGATAAACCATCGCGATCCCGCCTAGATATCGACCGAGCCAAGGCAAGGCTAAAAGGAGAGCATGATGCAGATCGAACTGAACTATCCCGACCCTGTGCCTCTTGAGTTGGACGCAAGCAAGACATTGCTTGTGATCGTCGATATGGAGAATGAAGATGCGCATCCTTCGGGTAAGCGTTTCGGGGGCGAAGCCGTCACCAGCATTATTCCGAAAATTGCGAGCTTGCGACGTAAAGTGCGTAACGCAGGGGGATTGGTGGTCCACACTCAATCGGTGCGCAAACCCGACGCGCTGGAATTTACCTTGTTCCATAACGTGGTCCGTAAAATCGAAGGTACTTGGGGCGCGGAGTTCGTCGAAGAGTTAAAGCCCGGACGTGACGAGCCGGTCGTGGTTAAGTACACGCACGATTGTTTTTATCGCACCGAGATGGAGTCCGTCCTGGAGCGATTAGAGATGCGCCCCGGTGACGCTCGCATCATTGTCACTGGAATAGCGTCCCGCGGTTGCGTGCAGTGCGCCGTGACAGGATTTAGCATCCGTGATTATTACGTTTATGTTCCGGTGGACTGCACCGCCCAGCGAGACGAGAAGGAGAAGCTGCAAGCGTTTTCTCTTTTCGCTAGTTTTGGATACCGCTACAACGTGACGGTTACACAGTCCGACTTGATCCGGTTTGTAGACAGCAGGCAAGCAGCGTACGATTCGCAATCGCCAATCCAAACCCGTTAATCGAATGAGACGAATATGGGAATGACTATTACTGAAAAGATTTGCGCGCGAGCCGCCGGTAGAGACCGAGTTCGTCCCGGAGACATGATCGACGCGGTGGTGGATAAACTTTACATCAAAGACTTGCGATTTTCGAAAGCGGAAGATCCCAAAGGCCTTTACGGTGTATTCAAAGAAATCCTCAAGGAGATGGGCATCAGCAAGGCCTGGGATCCGGACAGGATCATCATCAATTTCGATGAGCAACCGGCGCGCAGCACGAGACGCGCCGAAGGTCAGGAGCGGGCCAAGCAATTTTCCGAGGAGCATGGCGCGGTCATTTACGAAGGTTATCAAGGCGGCATCGGTCATAATGTCATGGTGGAAAAGGGACATGTCAGACCCGGCGAGTTCATCGTCGGCGCCGATTCGCATTCCTGCACCTACGGCGCGTTGGCCTGCTTTGCCACGGGCATAGGTTTTACGGAAACTGTCGGAGTGCTGGCAACCGGAAGGATCTGGCTAAAAGTTCCACCCTCTATTTATGTCGAGCTCAGGGGCGCGCGACCGCAGTGGATTTGGGGAAAAGATATTGCCCTGCGACTAATGGCAGAGATGGGAGCCAACGCCGCAGTTAATAAAACTATCGAATACGGCGGCAGCGCGGTTGCGGAGATCAGCGTCGAAAGCCGTCTCTCGATGTGCAATATGGCAGTCGAAAGCCTGGCGCTGAATGCTGTCTTCCCGCCCGATGCACGGGCGATCGATTACGTGAAGCAAGTCAGCAATGCAACCTTTGCTGCGGTTGAAAGCGATGCCGATGCCGAATATGAATCGCGGCTTCGCTTCGATTTAACCGATATGGAACCTTTTGTTGCCGCTCCCGGCGTGCCCTCCAACGGCCAGCCGGTT
>JAJONK010000184.1 GCA_021323355.1 Deltaproteobacteria bacterium | reverse complement strand
GGTCTTATCGGCGCTAATGTTTGAAGATTTTCGAACGGCTGAAGTGTTCCGGACGCGGCCGGTGCCCCGGCGATTGAGCTTAACTCGGCCTGGATTTTTTTCTCGCGAGAGCCAGGAGCTCATCCATGGGCATCTCCGAAGCGAGGATGCAGATCACATCGCCTTCGCGGTGGAGAACGGCATTGATGCCGGCCCGCGAAAAGGCATAAAAATTCATCTTTTTGTCCGGATCAAAAAATCTCGCTGAGTTTGGCGGGGCATCTGCTTCTGATCCGAGGAAGGTGTAGCATAACAGAGAACCTCCTTCGCCCTGATAGATTGCGACCAGGATCTTGCGTCCGTCAATTTGCCGGACGACGCCCGCAACCGGTCTCATATTCATGGCCGAGAGATCGTATCCCATGGGGTGGAAGCGTCCATCGACCGCGCGAGTCAGCCGCCCGACAATTTCGCCGCTGTTTTGCGTCCGCTCCACGGGCAGCTCGCCGCGCCTGAATGAATCGTAAGTTTCGAAAGCCGATAGATAGTAGGTCGGTAAAAGGAGCAGCACTAGAACGGCTAGCGCCAAGGCGGTCTGGTAAACAGGAGAGGCGGGCCAGAGTGTTTTTAACCATTGCCGCGCCGATCGTCTTTTTTCAGGGAAAATTCGCCGGTCCGAAAGAATCCTATTGCGCAAGAGAGCGGGTGCATGCATGCGCTCGCCGGCTTGGCGGATCTTTCGCTTCAGATCCAGCTCCTCTTCAAACGCCAGCCGGCAGCCGGAGCATTCGTTGAGGTGCGCTTCGAGTGCGGATCGCTCTCCCTGATCTAGTTCGTTATCCACCAGCGCGGTAATGAGTTCCTGTGCTTGCGCGCAGTTCATTTTAACTTGTCTTTTCTTGTTTACCGACAACGTACGCCGTCAGGTATTTTCGCATGAGTTTTCTTCCCCGAGAGAGCCGCGAGCGAACTGTGCCGATCGGGCATGATAATATGACCGCGGCTTCCTCATAGGATAAATCGCTGACATCCACCAAAACGATGGGTGTGCGAAATTCCTCCGGTATTTTCCTCAGCACAGCGGTAATTTGATCGTCGAGTTCCCGGATCAGAACGTTGCGCTCCGGTCCAGGATTCTCCGCTGCTAGCCCTTCCCAGTAATCCGATTGTGGCTCCGATAACTCTTCTGCTGAGACCCATCGTTGCTTGTGGCGGTAATAATCGAAAAAAAAGTTGCGCAGGATCGTTGTCAACCATGCTTTCATATTGGTTGCCGGCTCGAACTGTTCGTTGGCAGCAAGGGCCCGGGCAAAAGTTTCTTGAACTAGGTCCTCGGCGTCGGACGGGTCTTTGGCCAGATAAAACGCTACCCGATACAAATGATCGAGATGAGCCATCGCTTCGCTTGCAACAACCTCCCGTTTGGCGCCTCCGGTTTTTCGCTCTCCTCGCACGGGGGCATTCTAACGAATAGGAGAGCCACTGTCTAAAGAACATAGTTTAGGGCGTCCTAAGTTCCCAATGATGTCCGGCAACCGTCGAAGCGATGACCGCTCCGGTTGTGCGGGATCTTTCTTTGCACCATCGTAGAGATGGAATCACTGTGTATTGATGCCGTTTATTTCTGCAATCCAAAGAGCTGCGTGTTCGGTTAGTGATCGACCCAACCGAACCAGAAGGATGGGGTGATCGGTAACGCCTCGAGCCTGCTTCCTTTGAGCGAGCCCTGCACCGCTTGCCCGGTCAGCCCTTGCCAAATCGAACCGCTTTCGTCGTCAACCAAAAACAGCCCCTTTTCGCTCTTGAGCTGAGCTTTTTTGAATGAAAGGGTTTTTCCATCGAGCTTTCTTGTAAAAATCATTCCGGTGGCGGTCTCTTCATCAAAGACAATCAGGAGCGGGACTGCGGCAAACTCATCATTGACCACCGACCGTCGGCTCAGAACTGAATATGGGTAGGCTTTGGCTTTGTCATTCAGGATCAACCCAAGGACATACTCCTTGGGATAGATCCTTTTGTCTGATTGGCGGGTCGGACCAATGCCAGTGTCGGCAGAGCGGTAGTAAGACTCATAGGGATCCCGCGCGCTGGTGAGAAACCCACCGCGGTTGCTGGCCAGAACTTTGGAATTGGGATGGAGTTCTTTCCACGTGCTCCATTGAGTAAACATGGACTGAATCGGTTTGAGTTTTTTTCCCTTCAGCGTACCGGTCACGGCGGCGCCGGCCAGATGGCTCCAGAGACTATCGGTCTGGTGATCGTACATGATTAGCGAGTTCGCATGTAGTTTGCCTGAGACGCCGAAGGTCAGCTCATACTTTTTAATTCTACGGTCATACACGATGGCCGTATAGCAGAGCGGTCACCAAGTCACTGCGATCGGAACACCTCCAAGTTTATCATTGACAATTTCGTGCCTGCTCAATATCGAAACGGGATAGGCACGGCTTTCGCCGGCAATGCTCATACCCACCACAACGTTATCGTGACGAAGCCAGGAGGCCTTGCCGGCTTCCTCGAAGGATGGCGACATGATCGCTGGAATGGCATCTTTGGGTAAAACTGTGACAATATCATTGGGGCGGAGATCGGCGCTTCCGGCAGGCGCGGTAATAACCCCCGCTAATATCAGCATCATCAATCCAGCGGCTAATCCGTTTATCCGCAGCATGTTCAAAAATCCTTTGGTTTTCACGCGGGTCGTGCCGTTTCTCAGCAAAGCGACTCGCTGTCTAGTCATTTATGATCGTTCATCATTAACGACCGGCTATTCGAATATTTAACCGATTTTCCGTGGTTTTAGTTCCCGTGCGGGCTGCCGCGTTACTCCCGGTACGGCGAAAATACGAAAATCGCCAAATTTCTGGAACTTTTTCCCTCATAAACGGTTTTTGGATTGAGATCACGATAAAGCAAAAGATACGTGACCGATTCCAATCTAATGAGACTTAAAAGCGCTCTCGCTGCGTTGATTGTGTTGTTGCCGATTACCGTGTGGATTTACGGTAGAGACGTGAGCCCGCAGCCTGCAGCTCAAACGCCGGCCACCCATGATAATCTCCTTGCCGATCTGGGTATCGAACCGAGCCAAGAAAGAACGCCGGCCCCTGCTTTTCTACTCAATGACAGCGACGGCAATGTGGTGCGTCTTGACGATCTACGAGGTAAGGTGGTTTTGTTGAACTTCTGGGCCACCTGGTGCCCACCCTGTCGTCTCGAAATGCCTTCGCTGGAGGCGCTTCATACGCAACTGGGACCTCGAGGTTTGGCGGTGCTTGCCGTTGCGACGCGAGACAACGCCGGGGATGTCCGATCTTTTTTCAACGAGCATCGCCTTTCTTTTCCGGCACTGTTGGACCCAGGTGCTCACACGTACGGTGTTTACGAAATATGGTCGCTTCCGACAACTTTCGTGATCGATAAACGAGGTTATCTTGTCGGTAAAGTCGTCGGCCATCGGGATTGGACCAGTGAACAGAGCAAAGATTTCTTTCTGCATCTCCTGGGAGGCTCAACTTACATCTTTAAATCCTAATCAAGTCCTCGTTTCTGCGCTGATGCCTTTGGAGATGTTTATAGGTGGCGCAGCGAGATAATCTCTATCCTATCGACGAGAAAAGGAGAATCAGCAAGGATATGGACGCACTTTCAAAAATCAATGGAGCCAACGGCAACGTCGCCGTTATGGATTTGGAGACGGCGGTGCTGCAGCGTTACGGCGACGCCGCCCAGGAAGTCGAGCAGTGTCTTTGCCTGCCCGTGAGTTACGACAAGGGTCTGCTTGAAGTCATCCCTCGGGAGATTGTCGACAAAGACTATGGCTGCGGCGATCCATCGCGCTATGTCCGCGCAGGCGAAACGGTTTTGGATCTCGGCTCCGGCAGTGGCAAAGCCTGCTATATCATCGCTCAGATTGTCGGCCAGGAGTGAAATGTCATCGGTGTCGATTTTAACCCGCCGATGCTTGATCTCGCGCGCAAGTATCAAAAGTCGATCGGCGACCAGCTCGGTTATCATAATGTCGAGTTTCGCCGCGGCAAGATCCAGGATCTAAAAACCAACCCCGAACTGCTCGACCGCTACCTGAAAGCCCACCCGGTAGGCTCGGTCGCCGATCTAGCGAAGCTGGAAAGCTATGAAAATGACATTCGTGATGAACAGCCTTTGATTGCCGACGAGTCCATAGACGTGATCGTTTCAAACTGCGTGCTCAATCTGGTTCGGCCCGACGACAAACGACAACTGTTTAGCGAAATGTACCGCGTGCTCAAACGGGGCGGCCGGGTAGCAATCTCCGACATTGTCTGCGATGAGCCGGTGCCGGAGCATCTGGTAAACGATCCGAACCTTTGGAGCGCATGTGTTTCCGGCGCCTTTCAAGAAGAAGAATTTCTGCGCGCCTTCGAGGAAGCCAGGTTCCACGGCATCCGCATCGAAGAGTTGCGCAGCGAGCCTTATCAGACCGTCGAAGGTGTCGAGTTTCGTGCCATCACATTGACCGCTTACAAAGGCAAAGAGGGACCATGTATCGAACGTAACCACGCGGTCATTTACCGTGGTCCTTGGAGGCAAGTGGTCGATGACGACGGCCACACGCTGGAGCGCGGCGCGCGCATGGCGGTGTGCGATAAGACGTTCAAGCTCTATTCGCAGGCCCCTTATGCCGGCGAATTCATTCTGCTGCCGCCGCATAAGGAAATCGCGGCAGAAGCAGCAGGCTTGTTTGATTGCTTGCGGGACCGTCGGCGCCACCCGCGCGAAACCAAAGGCGAGGACTTCAAAGTCACTCGGTTATCCGGCAGCGTTTGCGGTCCCGGCTCCGATTGCTGCCCATAGCAAAATTTTATGCAAGCTTTCGCCGATAAGATTCGCTCATGCGGCGGCGACTTCAGCCGGCGCGCGGTCGACGTCCTTCAAGTCAACATGGGCCGTTACTGCAATCTTGCCTGTATTCACTGCCACGTCGAATCTGGTCCTAATCGGACTGAGATGATGAGTCGGGAAACCGTCGATGTCGTGTTGGATTTTTTCGCATGCTCCGATATTCAGACTCTCGACATCACCGGCGGCGCGCCGGAACTAAACCCGAACTTCGATTACCTTGTTGAATCGGCGATCGGTTGGGGGCGCCACGTCATGGATCGGTGCAATCTCACCGTCATCTTTGAACCCGGCAAGGAGTATCTGCCGGAGTTTTTTAAACAGCATGGCGTCGAGCTGATCTGTTCATTGCCGTGTTATTCTCAAGAAAACGTTGACAAGCAACGCGGGAAAGGAACCTTCGATGCCAGTATTCGCGCACTGCAGCGTTTAAATGAGATCGGTTATGGCCAATCGGACAGCAACTTGATCCTTAATCTAATCTATAATCCCGTCGGGCCGCACTTGCCGCCGCCGCAAGAGAAACTGGAGCAAGACTACAAACGGATTCTCGCTGAAAACTTCGGCATTGCCTTCAATCATCTTTACTGCCTGACCAATATGCCGATCACCCGCTATGCCACGCATCTCAAGTTGCGCGGCGAGTACGATCGCTATCTTGATTTATTGGCAACCAATTTCAACGGCGCGACCTTGGATCAAGTGATGTGCCGCAATCTCATCAGCGTCGGCTGGGAAGGCCTGATATACGATTGCGATTTCAATCAGATGCTCAATCTGCCGATTCGAGACCGAGCCGGCAAGCCGCTTCACATCAGCTCGCTATCGATCGAACAGGTGCGCAATCACGCGATTACGGTCGGCGATCACTGCTATGCCTGTACCGCCGGCGCGGGCAGCAGTTGCGGCGGCACGCTGGTTTAGAACCCGAAAGCAAGAATGGTTGACTGGTCGATCATCATAGCCGGAGCGACTTTTTTTGTCGCCTACGCCAACGGCGCCAATGATAATTTCAAAGGCGTCGCGACTCTCTTTGGCAGCGGCATAACGGAGTACCGCAAAGCGCTTGCCTGGGCGACGATCACGACTCTGGCCGGATCCGTCGCGGCGTTCTTTCTCACCACCGAGCTGATCTCAATCTTCCAAGGCAAGGGGTTGGTGCCGCCGGAGCTCTCCAACTCGGAGCCGTTCGTGGCCGCGGTGGTTCTGGGCGCGGCGTTGACTGTCATGCTTGCGACTAAAATCGGTATGCCGATTTCGACTACGCACAGCTTGACGGGCGCGCTATGCGGCAGCGGCCTGGTCGCGGTCGGCTTCGGTTTCGGGTTCAAAGCGCTCGCAGTAAATTTCTTCTTACCGCTGTTGATCAGCCCGTTCTGTGCCGTCGCGATTG
>JAJONK010000183.1 GCA_021323355.1 Deltaproteobacteria bacterium | reverse complement strand
GGCGATCTCGTGACGCGGCAAAACGGAATACGAGTCGGCTAGAAATCGGTGCGCGGAAAAGTTGCTTGGATCGGTATTGACGGACTTCCAACCTTCCACCAGCGCAAGCTGTTGAAATCCTAAATCAGTGTAAATCCGCGCAAGGCTTGCGCTGCGCGCCGCTAGGTCGGCGTCGAGCTGCAGGCGAGAACGGTACACCGCCCGGTTCTCATTCAACTCGATGGCTTTCTCCATGTCCTGTAACGCTTCAACGGGTCGGTTCGTGGTTTGCTTTTGGATCGCATCGTAGAAGTAAGGCGTAGGATCCTTTGGGTCGAGTTCTTTAGCGGTGGTATACTCGCGTTCAGCTAACTCCGAGCGTTTCTCTTCATAGTAGGCTTTGCCAACATAGCTACGAACAATGGAGTTGTTCGGGTCCAAACTTTCGGCGATCTCGAGATCGCGCCTGCCATCCTCAAAATTACTTTCCCGGATCTTTGCTAAGCCCAGACCTAGCCTTGATAGCGAATCGGCCTGGTCGAGCACAATAGCTTGTTCGAAGGCCGCCTTTGCTTCATCGGTATTCACCCGCAACAAATGGGCAAATCCCAGAACCATGTGTGTTCTTGAAAGATTCGGATTGAGCGAGACCGCCTTTTGCGCCGCCGCCAGCGCTTCATCCAGTTCAGCGAAAGACATATGGAGCTCAGCTAGCCTGGCCCAAGCTAGAGCGTCGTTCGGGTTCACTCGCACGGCTTGTTGCAGGCTGCTGCGCGCGCCTTCGAGATCGAAATTTGCCTGCTGGGCATAGGATAGGGCGATCAGCGCTGAGACTGACTTGGGATCGGCGGTTACGGCTTTTTTCGCGACAGCGAGCGCTCTTTCCTTATCGTTTTGTACAACCGCAATAATGGATTGCAGCGCCAGCGCATCGCCATAGTTCGGATTCAAGCTCAGCGCGCGCTCGATGTCTTTACTCGCCTCGTCAACCCGGCCGACACCGAGCAGCAGTTGCGCACGGTAGGCGAAAAATCGCGGCTCCGTAACGTTGGCCGGCACGCCCCTAATCGTTTCGAACGCTGCTTGATAATCGCCCTTCATGTAAGCGTCCAAGGAATTCTGAACCATGCCTCGCCACGGCTCCGGGCCTTGAAAGTCTTCAGCTCGAAAATATGTCACGGGTGGATAGTACAAGGCCCATTGCACGGCATCGCGCGGACGGACAACGGTGCGCAGTACTGGGGCTCTTCCTTGCACGGCTTCTGCCGACTGACCATCTGTCAGCGACAGGCTGCCTGCAGCGTTGGCGGCCAGTACCTTGCCTTCGAATATCGTGACGAATGTCCGATCAGCAGCGACTTCTACTAGCCCCTCCGTTCCTTCCACACCTGCGTTTACGAACGCCGTATTGATTTCGAGATTGCGTGGCAGACGGCTGAAGAAATGTAAGGCTCCACGGGCCAAGTCGATCAGCGAGGTCTGTTCTTCTCGTAGTCCACCCAGAGTCACCGTGGTGTTCTGATCGAGACGAAGAAGCGGTTGATTGACGAGCGCGAGGTCTGCCCTGCTTCTCTCGGCAACTTGGATTCTATCTCCCGCACAATAGCCGTCGTTCAGACGAGCCGGTTGCGATAGAGCCTGTCCAGCCCTCCTGACTTCTACATTTCCTTGGACCGACACCATTCGGGCGACTGCTGGATCGCACGGTGTCGCGGCAGGAGAACTGGATGAGTGTGCTAATACCGCAAGAATACTCGTCAGGAAAAAAGGAGAGAATAATGACCGAGGTATGTTTTTCATGGCTGGTACTCTCAGCACGTCTGCATCGACGTAAAGAAGTTAGAACTGCTACATTATTTATCCTCCAGAGGAATGATCCCTTCCCAGTCTTCCTCGGGCGGGTTCTGCTTATATTGCTCACACAGCTTTATGTAAAAATGCGCGGAACCACCGATGCTGCCGTTATCGATGGCATGATGAAATTTTTCCTCGGCCTCATCCCAAGACTTTCTTCTAAAGGCACTGAGAGCATCAGCAAATATTTCGCGAGATTTTTTCTGTTGTTCGTCGAATTCCTCAGCCCGACACAACAATTCAAAAATGGTCAATGGTTGAGTTTTGCCTTTGAGCAAAAATTTCCCAAGCTCTTTAGTCAGTACACCGTCTGTTTGCTCCAAAACCTCTTGCGATACCAAAACCTTGGTACCGAGATACTTATTCAGGCTGTCCATTCTCGATGCGGTATTGACCGTGTCGCCTCTGAGGCCATACTGGTAATACTCACCAGCGCCGACATTCCCATGGAAAATCTCTCCGAAGTGCACCGCGACTCGGGTTGGCAAATTCACGTCTTTCAGCGATGCGTTGAATAGATCTACGGCTTTGGCCAAATCCAAAGCAGCTAGGCAAGCTTGGCGTTTTAGTGCCGGCGAGGGTTGTGCGGCTTTCCAAATAGCTAAAATCGAATCGCCCTTGAGCTCAACGATCAGGCCGCCGTTTCGCCGAATCGGCGTCAATGTGGCTTCGAAGTATCGATGCATCAATTCAGTGAGCTGTTGCGGATTCATCTTCTCCGACAAGGTCGTATAACCTGCGACATCGGCAAACAGGCAAGCGCCGTAAACCATTTGTCCGCTGTTTTTAATGTCGACGATGTTCTTGGCCAGCTGATCGACGACCTCGTCCGGGACATAGTAGGCAAGAGCCTTTCGAATATGCTGGCGCTCTCGATTGGTCTCAACATAATTCCAGGCGACACCCGAGATGAATGCCAGTGGACTCTGTATGAACAACGGCACGAAAATCGGAAACCAGGTACCATCGGCTGCAAACTGAACTTCTGCAGCCCAAAGGTAAACAAGACTCAACGCCACGGTGCCGAGAATCGCGACTGTTAGCGAAGAGAGACGACATAGAATGCCGGTAACGATCCCCCACAAAAGAATCACGATTAGATAGCTGTATGACCCGATGGGCTTTACGGCGGTATCGTGAAGCAGGTTGGAGAACGCGGTGGCGGCAATTTCCACTCCGCCGATGAAAACACCGTTGGCTTGCGAAAACACGGTGTAAAAACTGTCCTTTCTTTCCGCTAACATTCTTTCCGACAGACCTACGAAGATTGCCTTACCTTTAAAATCTGGTGTTGCGCCGGCTGTCCCTTCGCCGAGCTGGAGCGCCCGATAATAAGGGATCGTCGTAATTGTTCCGGGCGGTCCATAGTAGTTTACGTATTGTCGACTTGAACCCCCGTAAAGTTTTACGAGAGACTTGAGCCATGAATTGGGTTGCGCAGCAACGTGAGCGTTTGAACGCTCCAGCTCCTCGACTAGCCGACGCTCAAGAGTTGGGTCGCTCTCAAAGATATCTTTGATGTCTCTAACTACTTTCGACACGGCTTTCGCACTGATCACTGTCTCCGAGTCTGCCGGCAATTTTGCTGCTTCTGATGGGCCCAGTGTTTTTAGCAGACGGATGAAGTCTTCATATACTTTCATTGTGAAGAGTTGGAACGCGACTACGGGAAAGGTGGGCGAATCGCCAGTTCCTGCCTGAAACGTCCAGTACTGGTTTACCTTGAAAGGTATTCTGGGTAAGACAAACGGAGCTGTCGCGGCGGCCGATTGCGAGAAGGGAGCAAACGGCTTCATGACCTTTACGATGCGGTGCTCGCTGGCGTAGACTCCCCCGGTGGCGCCCGGTATTTCTTTGGCCGTCAGCGCGTCAGCGAGCACAACGTTGCGCGCTTTCTGCATTGCCGCAGCAAATAACTTGTCATCATCGCTGTTTCGCGACTCGAGAAAGTGAACATCAAAAGTAACGACTGCCGCGCCTTCTTTTGACAGCTTGTCGACCAAGCGAGCATGAAGTGAACGAGGCCACTTATCAGGGTTATCTGGGACGTTGAGCTGCTCCGATGACTCCCTGTCAATACTGATTACAACGGCATCTAAGGGCGCCTGCCTGACGCCTCTCAATTTAAACAACAAGCCCAAACCGACGTCTTCCTCGAAATCGTGAGAGAATTGAAAAAAACTCAAGATGAGGCCGGTAAGACCTAAAAGTAAGCCTAAAGGTAAGGCCTTTAAAATCCGGGACATCATTAATTTGCGCGCCACCGACCGACCGAAAGGAATCGTCGACCCACTTGAAGCGGTTTGGGATGAGGCTCCCATATCGCTAGCAGGGTACCGCTGTCAAGTTAAATAGGCGTTATAAATCACAGTCGAAATACTTCCTGATAGGTCGAATTTCAGCGACCGAATCCGGCCAAACGATTAAGATGAAAGTCGCAGACGTAACTCAGGCCGTCTTTCAAGGCGGCCAGGAGGGCATTTGCTCGGCGAACATCGTTTTTAGATTTCCATCTGATCTTACCTTACATGTGATAATGATATAGTCCACTGTGCCATTCAGGTGATGGGCAGGAGGGAAAGCATGACTAAGATCGGCTATGCATTGTTGTTTTCCATAACAGTTCTTCTTTTTGGATCAGCGAGATTAGAAGCACAGCCCACGCGAGTGGCTCGGATCGGTATTTTGTTACCCGAATCTGGGCTCGACGAATCACAAACGTTAAAAGGTTTTAGAGACCGGCTCAAAGAAGCCGGATACAAAGAGGGAGAGAATACCATCCTGGAAGTGCAGGACGTCAAAGGCGCACGGGCGCAATTGCAAAGTGCCCTCGATGAATTGGTAAGGAAAAAAGTGGATGTCATTTTCACGACAGGCACCCGAGCGACACAAGCGGCAATGGCGGCGACGGGAGAAATACCTATCATCTTCCGCCATCCGGCTGATCCCGTGACTCTGGGATTGGTCAAGAACCTAAACCGCCCTGGTGGAAACGTGACTGGTGTCGCGGCATTTTCGCTAGATGCGGACCAAAAGCGCCTGGAAGTTTTAAAGCAGCTAGTTCCCGACCTCCGGCGGATACATATATTTTACGATGCCAACAATCGGTTCTCCCCGGATAACTTCGCTGCGGCGGAAAAATCGGCAGGCCAACTGAAACTGGACGTGGTTGAGTATCCGGTGAAAACGGCCAGCGAATTCAAGAGCTCGCTCACTCAGATGGAAGTAAATCGGGGCGATGCCATATTTCAGATCGCTGATGATCTGATAGAAAGTCAAGGATCGGTGCTTTTAGAGGAAGCGAAAAAGCGAAAATTGGCTACGATGTTTCACTCGGAAGTATGGGCCAGCAGGGGAAGCCTGGCGGCTTACGGGCCCAACTATTATGAAATGGGCCGGCAGGCCGCCGATCTAGTTCAGAAAATCCTCAAAGGCGCGCACCCTAAGGATCTAGCCGTGATTCATGCAAATAAATTTGATCTGGCAATTAATCTGAGAACCGCCAGCAGTATCGGTTTGAAAGTAGCGCCGGAGCTGTTGAAGAAGGCCGATAAGGTTATTCGATAGCGTAATTGAATACGCCGCAGAGGGTGTTATACGGTCTGATAAGCAACTCTAAACGCTCCAGAGGTGAACATGTCAGTTGCTGAACATAAGGCAAAGGGTAAGAAGAGCATCCGCTGTTTTGTCATCACGGTCAGCGATACGCGTTCAGAGGCGAATGATACCAGCGGCCAGACCATCAAATCGATGTTGGGCGCGGAAGAGCACCAGATTGCCGGCTATCGCATCGTCAAGGACGAACCGACTCAAATCGAAGCACTTCTCAACGAGACGCTTGCCGCCGTCGCAGTCGATGCAGTGATCGTTAATGGCGGGACCGGTATTGCGCCGCGCGACGGCACTT
>JAJONK010000182.1 GCA_021323355.1 Deltaproteobacteria bacterium | reverse complement strand
ATCAACGTCAGCACCGTCACCAACAAGGAGAAGGATCTAGTGGTGATGAACCGCAACGGCGAACTCGCCATCATCGATTATCCGGAAGGTGAGAAAGGCAGGGAACGCGAGCGCGAGCGTTATCCGGTGGTTTATGGCGCGAAGCTAAAAAAGAAGGATAGGGAAAAGATCAAAGCTGGCGAGTTGATCGCTGAATGGGATCCGTACACGATTCCGATTCTAACCGAAATGAGCGGCGTAGTGAAGTTTGGTGACGTCATTGAAGCGATCACCATGGAGGAGAAGGTGGACGAACGCACAGGTCTGTCCACAAAGGTAATTATTGACTCCAAAGACGTTGACAAGCGGCCGCGAATTTCGATCAAAGACGATGGTGGACAGACGGCGCGGATGTCAGCAACATCGGAAGCTCGCTATCTGTTACCGGTGGGCGCTCATATCAACGTGCAAGAGGGTCAGACGGTTTACGCGGGGGATGCGATCGCAAAAATCCCGCGCGAAACAACCAAGACAAAGGATATTACCGGCGGCTTGCCCCGGGTAGCCGAATTGTTCGAAGCGCGCAAGCCGAAAGAGTTCGCAGTCATAAGTGAAATCGACGGAACCGTTTCCTTTGGTAAAGACACCAAGGGAAAGCGCAAAGTGGTCGTCACTCCCGAGGTTGGCGAACCGCGCGAGTATCTGATCCCCAAGGGCAAACACATCAGCGTGCACGAAACCGATCGTATACGCGCTGGCGAGCCTCTCATGGATGGTTCTTCAAATCCCCATGATATTCTCAATATTTTGGGTGAAAAAGCGCTCGCCAAGTACCTTGTAGACGAAGTTCAGGAGATTTATCGTCTGCAAGGTGTGCGCATCAATGATAAGCACATCGAGGTCATCGTCAGACAGATGTTACGCCGCGTGCGCATCAAAGAGGTCGGCGATACCGAATTCCTGGTCGGCGATCAAGTGGAAAAATGGCGCTTTGACGAGGAGAATCAGCGTGCGATCACAGGAGGAGGTAAGCCGGCTGTGGCTGAGCCGCTGCTTCTCGGAATCACCAAGGCCTCGCTATCCACCGAAAGCTTTATCTCGGCAGCTTCGTTTCAAGAGACAACGAAAGTGCTCACTGAAGCGGCGATTCACGGCAAGATTGATTTACTCTGCGGTCTTAAGGAGAACGTCATCATGGGCCGGCTAATCCCAGCGGGAACCGGGGTCGCGAGATACTCGAAAGCCGAAATCGAAATTGATGCTCCAGAAGGATTCGAGGAGGACATGTCACAGGCCGCAGAAGCTTAGGCTTTTGACATGGTGGGATTAATTTGTTAACTAAAGTGGTTCCCCAGGAAGTTGTCGCTTTATCCATATCAAATTCAATTTGGTGATCGAATAGACGTATGCCTACAATTAGTCAATTAGTTCGCGAGAGCAGAGAGAAACAACAGCGTAAGAACACCGCGCCGGCATTGCAGGGCTGTCCGCAGAAGCGCGGGGTTTGTACCCGCGTTTACACTTCGACACCGAAGAAGCCAAATTCGGCGTTGCGCAAAGTGGCTCGTGTTCGGCTGACTAATGGGATTGAAGTGACCTCATACATCCCGGGGGTAGGGCACAACCTGCAAGAACACTCTGTTGTATTGATTCGTGGAGGCCGCGTCAAAGATCTTCCTGGAGTTCGCTATCACATCATTCGTGGAACGCTCGATTCGATTGGTGTGCAAGAGAGGCGGCAAGGTCGTTCCAAATACGGAGCGAAGAAACCGAAGTAACATGCCACGCAAAGGGGAAGTAAGAAAACGAGAGGTTTTGCCGGATCCGAAATTCGGCGAAAAGCTCGTTACCAAGTTCGTTAACACAATTATGAACCAGGGAAAGAAGAGCGTCGCCGAATCGATTCTCTACCGATCCTTAGACATCGTTGCGGCAAAGACCAAGGAAGATTCCATCGGCATTTTTAAGAAAGCTATTGAGAATACCCGGCCATCGGTCGAAGTTCGATCGCGTCGGGTGGGCGGCGCCACCTACCAGGTTCCGGTAGAGGTGAGACCGCAACGGCGTATCTCTTTGAGCATGCGCTGGCTGATCCAGGCGGCGCGCGATCGCAGCGAAAAGTCCATGGAAGAAAAGCTGGCGGGTGAATTGTTGGACGCGGCTAATAATCGAGGCACCGCAATAAAGAAAAAAGAAGACACCCATCGGATGGCGGAGGCGAATCGCGCCTTTGCTCATTACCGATGGTAGACTCAGAAAAGATATCTGTAAAAAGGAGGCGGTTGATCCGCCTCCTTTTTTTCCCGGTGTAGAGCAATGCCTAGAACTGTTCCCTTAGAAAGAACCCGCAATATTGGCATCATGGCCCATATTGATGCGGGAAAGACGACGACCACGGAAAGGATCCTTTATTATACGGGGATCAACTACAAGATCGGCGAGGTTCACGAGGGAACTGCGACCATGGACTGGATGGTCCAAGAGCAAGAGCGCGGCATTACTATCACCTCAGCCGCAACCACCTGTTTATGGCGAGATCACCGGGTCAATATCATTGATACGCCGGGACACGTTGACTTTACGATCGAGGTGGAACGTTCGCTGCGAGTTTTAGACGGCGCCGTAGGGGTTTTCTGCTCGGTGGGTGGCGTCGAGCCGCAGACCGAGACTGTTTGGCGGCAGGCCGATAAGTACCAGGTTCCCCGCATCGCATTTGTCAACAAGATGGATCGGTTGGGGGCGGATTTCTTCCGGGTCGTCCAAATGATCAAGGATCGTCTCGGCGCGCGCGCGGTTCCGTTGCAGTTGCCGATCGGTGCCGAGGATAAATTCATCGGCGTCATTGATCTGGTGCGCATGAAGGCGATTGTCTGGGAGGATGAGAGTCTCGGCGCCAAGTTTCGTGATGAAGCTATACCGGAGGAGCTAGCATCGGCGGCGGCGGAGTATCGTGAAAAGTTGATCGAAGCGGCTGCGGATTCGGACGAGACAATCATGGAGAAGTACTTGGAGGGCCACGAAATCAGCGAAGCTGAGCTGACGAAGGCCATCCGAAGTGCTACTTTGGCGATCAAGATCATTCCGGTGCTGTGCGGTTCGGCGTTCCGCAACAAAGGTGTTCAGCCGTTGCTCGACGCCGTGATCGAGTACTTGCCCTCGCCGCTGGATATTCCGCCGGTTAAAGGCATCGATCCCGACACCCAGACACCCGACGAACGCCCCGCCAAGGACGATGCTCCATTTTCGGCTCTTGCGTTCAAAATCATGACTGACCCGTTCGTTGGAACGTTGAGTTTTTTCAGAGTCTACTCCGGATCGTTAAGTGCGGGCGCCAGTGTTTATAATTCAACCAAAGGCAAGCGCGAGAGAATAGGTCGTCTTTTGAAGATGCACGCGAACAAGCGTGAAGAGATAAAAGAAGTGTACGCTGGTGATATTGCCGCTGGAGTGGGTCTGCGAACTGCAACCACGGGCGATACTTTGTGCGATGAGAACGATCCGATTATTCTCGAATCCATCGAGTTTCCTGAGCCGGTAATTTCGATTGCCATCGAACCGAAAAGCAAGGCCGATCAGGAAAAGCTTGGTTTGTCACTGCAGAAGCTAGCCGCTGAAGACCCGTCGTTCCGAGTGCGGACCGACGAAGAGACCGGCCAGACGATTATTTCCGGCATGGGCGAGCTTCACCTGGAAATCATCGTTGATCGCCTACTAAGAGAATTTAACGTCGGCGCCAATGTCGGTAAGCCGCAGGTCGCCTATAAGGAAACGGTTCGTAAGCCGGTCGAGCAGCAGGGCAAGTTCATTCGCCAAACCGGTGGCCGCGGTCAGTACGGAGATGTCTGGATCAAATTAGAGCCACAACAGCCCGGAGCCGGTTTTGAGTTCGTCGACGCCATTAAGGGCGGCTCGATTCCGCGCGAGTATATTCCAGCCGTAGAAAAAGGTGTCAAAGAGGCGACGGAAAATGGCGCTTTGGCGGGTTATCCGATGGTTGATGTAAAGGTCACGTTGTTCGACGGCAGCTATCATGATGTCGATTCATCGGAAATCGCTTTTAAGATCGCCGGCTCGATGGCTTTCAAAGAGGCCGCGCGCAAAGCGAGTCCGGTCCTGCTCGAACCCATTATGTCAGTGGAGGTCGTGGTGCCTGAAGATTTCATGGGCGACGTGATTGGCGATCTCAACTCGCGCCGGGGGAAGGTTTTGGGGCTGGATACGCGGCCGGCTGCTCAGGCCATAGATGCGCGGGTGCCGCTAGCCCAGATGTTCGGTTATGCTACCGACCTGCGTTCAATGACCCAGGGGCGAGCAACCTACACGATGCAGTTCTCACATTATGAGCCGGTGCCGGCCAACGTTGCCGAGGGGATTATTGCCAAGTTAGACGGCAAGTCGGATGACAAAAAATGAACGAGAAAATTAGGATTCGGCTAAAGGCCTACGATCATCGGGTGTTGGATCAATCGGTGGGAGAGATCGTCGAAACAGTAAAACGCACCGGTGGCAGAGTGGCTGGCCCGATTCCATTGCCGACACGGATCGAACGGTTTACCGTCAATCGCTCGCCTCATGTCGACAAGAAGTCTCGCGATCAATTCGAGATCCGAACCCATAAGAGACTGCTTGATATCTTGGAGCCGACGCAGCAGACCATTGACGCATTGGGAAAGCTCGATATCGCTGCGGGTGTGGATGTTGAGATCAAGCTTCAATAAGGAGACCGCTCTACTAGAAAAGCTTCGCCTGAGATCATTATGACTGGCCTTATCGGAAAAAAACTTGGGATGACGCAATTTTATTCTGCGGATGGGAATGTGGTTCCCGTTACGGTCATTGAGACCGGGCCCTGTGTTGTAGTGCAGAAGAAGGAAACAGCGATAGACGGTTACAATGCCCTGCAGGTAGGCTTCGGCAGCAAGAAGAGCCAGCGGGTCAACAAGGCCCTTCAAGGGCATATGGCCAAGGCAGGCAAAGGTGCATTTTCGATTTTGAGAGAATTCCGCTCTGACGATGTGACAGGGTATCAGGTGGGGCAAGAGATCAAAGTGGCTGATCTATTCAAGATCGGGGACCTGATCGATGTCTCAGGGGTTTCAAAGGGACATGGCTTCTCGGGGGTCATCAAGAGATGGTCCTTTGCCGGATTTCCAGGATCCCATGGTACTCACGAATATTTTCGGCACGGTGGATCGATCGGTAACCGATCGTACCCAGGTCGAGTGCGCAAGGGTAAGAAAATGGCTGGGCACTGGGGCAATGAGAATATATCGATCCAAAATCTGGAAGTCATCGACGTTCGCGCCGAAGAGAATCTGCTCCTAGTAAAGGGAGCTGTTCCGGGGGCCAAACAAGGCGTCGTAATTCTACAACGAGCGGTAAAGGGATAGGTCGCGATGGAAGTTCATGTGGCAGAGCCCAAGCTTGATGAACGGATTTTCGGCGTCAACGCGCGCCCGCATCTGTTGCATCAGGCTGTCGTCATGCAGTTGAGGAACCGGCGCGCGGGTACGGCTGCAACCAAGTCTAAAGGCTTTGTCCGCGGCGGTGGCAAGAAGCCGTGGCGTCAAAAGGGCACGGGGCGTGCCCGCTCGGGCAGTATTCGATCACCGATATGGGTCGGAGGCGGGACCATCTTTGGTCCTCAGCCGCGCGATTATTCTTTCCGTATGCCGCGTAAAGCGCGGCGCGAGGCTTTGCTGTCGGCGTTAAGTCTTAAGAATCAAGAAGGAAAGCTCATCGTTCTTGATAAGCTTGAGCTTGAGGAAGCTAAGACCAAG
>JAJONK010000181.1 GCA_021323355.1 Deltaproteobacteria bacterium | reverse complement strand
CCCTGAGACCAGCTCTCGAAGCTCAGGTCGAAAAATCAGCAATCCTCCGATCGGTGCGATTTACCGGACACCAAGCCGATGTCGCGAAGTTCTACGCAATCGCAGATCTTTTCGTCTTGCCTTCCAAGACCGAAGGCATGTCCAACTCACTCCTAGAGGCGATGGCGGTAGGACTGCCGGTGATCGCGTCTGATACTGGCGGCAACAAGGACGTGATCGAGAATCAAAGCGGCGTTCTCGTAAACTGGCATAATATCCCGGAGTGCGTAGGGGTTCTTACGACACTTCTGACGACTCCCGATCTGCGCAGCCGTCTCGGCGCCAGTGGAAAAAAGCGCGCCTTGAACTTCAATTTGCCAAGCATCGCTAAGCAGTACTGTCGCCTCTATGAATCGGTTCTCAAAGGCTAGACCCGGCAGCGGCTATGCCGATGTCGCGATCTTCTTCGGCCGCCCCGGCCGCAGCGCTATTCTCGCGCAGCAACTTCGGTCTCGCGGCTTTCAGGTGACGCTCTATAGCAATCAGGGACGCCCCGGCGCCTACGTACCGCTGCGAAACTCGTTCGTGCCGATTCTGATTCGAGTGCTAACGAGCAAACACCAAGTTTATTGGACGCCGCTAAGTTTTATCCCATCGATCTGCCTGTGCCTCAATCGCATGCTCCGGCGCAGGCCTTGTGTTCTCAATGCCACCGGGTTGAAGTCGGCAACCTATCAAGACCGGTCAAAAAAGTGGCCATTTCGTCGCACAGTGGAAGGTTGGTTATACCCGTCCCTGATGAACTGGATCATCGGGCGCGCCGACCGGATTGTTTGTAACAGCCGTTATCTTCAGAAAAGACTGGAGTCTGAATTTAGAAAAAATGCGCGTAAGATATCGACGATTTATAACGGCATCGAGTTTGAGCGTTTCTCTCCAGGACCTCCGGCCAGCATCGGCGGTATTGCCGCAAGGCCACCGACGCTTGTTGCCGTCATGACCTGGAACTACAAAGGTAAAGCCGACGGCGCCAAATTGTTGATCGACTCCATGGGACTTATTCTTAGAACTGTCCCGGAGAGCCGGCTCATTATCGCGGCCAAAACAATGCACGACGGTTACGCCCAGCAAATCGAGGCCTATTTGGCTGCCACAGAGTGGCATCACGCGATCACCATTCTGTACAACCAGAAGAATATTCCGGATCTTCTGGCAAACAGCGATGTCTTCGTCTATGCAACCGCGGCTGAATCAAACGACAGCTTGCCCCGCGCTCTACTCGAGGCTCATGCGGCAGGTCTGCCGATTATCACGACGGCAACTTCGGGCTGCCCGGAAATAGTCGAGGATGCCGTGACCGGGTTCGTGATCCCGTACGCTGCTCCATCGATCGCGCAACGCGTCATCGAACTCTTGGCGGATCCGGTGCGACGTCAAGAAATGGGACGGCTAGGCCGGGAGCGTGTCGGCGCGTTATTCAACTGGAACCGCATGGGCCAGGAGTATGCAAATTTGTTCTCAGCACTCCTTGCCACCAAACACACGGCCGCAGGTAAAATCGTCACGCGCGCGGGCCAAGGAAACTTCCTATGAGGAAAAACTTAAATGTTGTCTTGATCGTTATGGACGCCGTGCGAGCAGACCACCTTTCATGCTACGGTTACAACAAGCCGACGACTCCGTTTCTCGAAGAGCTGGCAGGCAACGGGGTTCTTTTCGAGGGCGCTTTCGCGTCCGCGCCCTGGACTCCCCCTTCGCACGCATCGCTGTTCACGGGAACGTACCCGTCCAGGCATGGGGTGGATGTAAATGAAAATTTGTATCTTGGCGAAGAAAACACGACCTTGGCTCAAATACTTGCCACCACTGGTTATCGGACATTTGCCATTCTGCCGGATGCACACCTCAGCAGCGCGCGCGGATTTCATCGAGGTTTTCACGACTACATCGAAGTGTTTCGCCTGCCCCATTTCAAGCTCGATTTTGGAATCATTGAAACCTCGGCGCGCAATCTCCTGCTCGGACGCGATAAACGAAGCAGTCTGATTAACAAGCTAGTGAAAAGATGGCTTACAGATAACGCCGTCCGGGACATTCCGTTCTTCGCCTTTATCAATTACAAAACGGCTCACAACCGCTACCAATCTCCGTGGCCTTTCCGGCGGCGTTTTGAGATCACGCCGGCGGCGACACAAGACAAGAAGAAACTCGATTATTTTTCAGAAGCCGGCGGCTATAGCTATATGGCCGGCAAGTTCGAAATGTCGGAAGAGGATTTCGAGGTCGTGAGATCGCGGTACGATGGCGCAATCGCCTGCATTGATCACAGAATTCGTGACCTTGTCCGGTTTCTAAAAGCCAAGAATTTGTATGACGATACGTTGATCATGATTACGGCGGACCACGGAGAAAACTTTGGCGAACACCGTCTGGCCTATCACCTATTTTGCCTCTACGATTCGTTGATTCGCGTTCCGCTGATCTTTCATGCGCCGGCGATCTTTCGCGGCCCGGTACGTTTGCCGCACCTCGTCTCGCTAACCGACATACTGCCTACTCTTATGGATCTTTTAAATCTTGACCCGGTTATACGCCAGGATCTCGAAGGCAAGAGCCTGCTGCCGTTGAACGGACATGCCTACCATACACACGTATTCTCCGAATTCGCTCGACCGACATGGATGCTCAGGAATCTGGCAGCGCGTTTTCCCGGCAACGATTTTTCGCACCTCGACCGCGGCCTTAAATGCATCCGCACCTCGGAATATAAGCTGATCGTCGGCACCGACGGAGGAGAAGAATTGTACCATCTTCCGTCTGATCCAACCGAGTCTCATAATTTGATCGATGAACGGATCGAGGTAGCTAAAGTCCTTCGAACTAAGTACCAAGACTGGGTCGCTGCGCATCAAGGGAGCCGGTCATCATCGCCCTACCAAGAAGAAGATGCTCTGATCCTGAAAAATCTGAAGGAGCTTGGGTATGTCTAGCAGGTGAAGCGCCGAAGGTGCACATGAAGAAAATCGTCCTATTCGAGCTCAACGAGGTTCCGTACAAGGTCTTGGATCAGTACTGCAAGGACTACCCTGCTTCGTTTTTGACCAAGGCTCTTCGCTATTGCAGGCAATACACCGTTTCGTCCGACGACGAGGTCCTCCACCCATGGACTACTTGGCCCAGCCTGCACCGCGGCGTCGGTGTGCAACGGCATAGGATCAAAAACTTTGGCCAGGACCTTACGGCAATTAACCAGGAATTTCCGCCGATTTGGCAGATCCTCGCTTCACACGGCATCAAAACAGGAGTTTTTGGCTCGTTGCACAGCTCTCCGGTGCCAAAAAACAACCTGGAGGCGTACGCCTTTTACGTGCCCGATACTTTCGCTGACGATGCCCGCACTCATCCCGCAACCGCCTCGATCTTTCAGGAATTCAATCTTGCCATGACCCGAGACTCAGGAAGGACGGTAGCCAAGCGGATCCATTGGAGCAGCGCCGTTAACATGCTCTTGAATTGCCGCCGCTTGGGAATCCAACCGTCCACTTTCGTTCATATAGCGGCACAGGCGGTAGAAGAAAAATGGGCTCCGTGGAAGAGGATCCGCAGAAGAACTTATCAGGCGGTCCTGGGTTTCGATGTTTTTATGCAGCTCCTTTCTGCGACAAGACCCGATTTCGCTACTTTCTTCACCAATCATGTGGCTTCCAGTATGCACCGCTACTGGGCGGCGAAATTTCCTGACGATTATCCCGAATACGATTTCGACCAAGCGTGGCGCGAGACTTACCGCTATGAAATCGACTTCGCCATGACCAAAGTCGACGGCTTCCTGAAAAGATTGACGGACTTCGTCGATGCCAATCCGGATTATAGTATTTGGGTTTGCGCCAGCATGGGTCAAGCGGCGACCAAGGCAAAGAAAGTCGAGACGCAATTGATCATCAAGAATCTCGGTAAGTTTTTAAAAGCCTTTGGGCTCGATCAAGACGATTGGGAACGATGCCAATCCATGATCCCTCAGTACAATATCCGGGTTAGACACGGCAAAATTGCTGCTTTACGCGAGTCGCTGAAAACACTGAACGTTGCCGGCAAGGCTGTCAGGATAGAGGAAAGCGACGGCGGCTTTATGTCTTTAACGTTGGGCGTAAAGAACATTCACCAATTCCAGCCGGTCGCAATGATCGGACCGAGGAAATACTCTTTCGAGCAATTAGGCCTCCATAGCCAAACCATCGAAGACTCCACGGGCTCGACCGCCCAGCATGTCCAAGATGGAGTTTTCTTCATTTATGATCCGGCAAGCAGGCATCAAAAAATCGTTAGAGAAAAGATCGCCGCGCTCGCAATCGCGCCCGCCATTCTGGAAAATTTTAATCTCCCGGTTCCATTCTATATGAGGGAAACAGGCGATCATCCAGTAGGCGCACTGGCCTACCAGAGTCTTTCAGCAATCTGCTAATCGCGCCACTTTACTCTCGCGCTGCGCTCAATATGAAATAGAGGACGACCTGCCGACGACGAGTTGGTATCACCGGCCGATAAAAATGACAGCGAGTTCATACATAGTTTTCTCGTACCGAGGAAGGGACTTTTTATCCGTACCGGCGCGTCCTGCCAAATTGAAGGGCATCGGGCTGCGGCTCTATAAAGAGTCGTCGACGCGGCGGCGTCTGTTCAAGGCGGCCATCCGCTTGGGAGTGTTAGTCGGAGTCGATAAGTGGATCGGACGCGAGGTTCCCACCCCGGTGCCAAAGCATCCGTCCTTTGACTTCGAGTCGTGGCTGGAGCAAGTGCACCGGGATTTACGGATTTCAAACCTGCAGGTCGTCATCAGCTTTCCCGGTCAACCAGGGCGCGCTCGGTTCTACGTCAATCTTTTATCGGCCGCAGGCGACCCGGTAGGCTTCGCCAAAATATCCCTGGATTCGAAGAACGACCGCTGTCTAGCCACTGAAGCTCAAGCGCTTGGCGCTTTAGCGCGCTACGAGAAGTTTTCGTTCCGCTTACCAAGAGTACTCGTCGAAGGAGACTTCAACTCGCATCGATATCTGATCACCGAAACGATGCCTGTCAATGCGCAGCCGGTCGCGGCGAAATGGGAAACGATTCCACGGCGCTGCCGTGACGAATTAGCCGGCATATCGCGTCGATTCCAAGCGGTTAGACAATTGTCCTGGTGGAATGCCTTCTGCGAGCTTCGAGGCGAGATCAGATCCTTGGCCGCAGCGATCGATTCCTGGGCCGATCAAGAGATCGAGGTCGGTTGGGCGCATGGCGACTTCAGCCATCGCAACATTTGCCGGGTTGGTAACCAAGTGTGGATTTTTGACTGGGAAAACAGTTGCGATGATGCGCCGCTGATGACCGACGAGGTGCGTTTTGCCTGGGCGCTACAGAGCCGGAAAATGATCTCTGACTCGGTGAAAGCAGCCTCGGCCCTGCCGCCACACCTGGTTACTCCATCCGACCCTCGTAAGACGCGCGATTTAGCTTTCGCACTGGCATTTCTTTGTACGCGCACGCAGGGCGGTATCGTTTGCGGCCGACACTGGAGTCAAATACGCCAGAGGAGATAGGCGAATGCCGCTCGAATCGACGATTCTGGAAGAAGTTGTTGCACACATGCGGCAACGGAAGACACGGATCGATTATCTCGATTTCGCCTGCGGCACGGGCCGGATCATTTCTTTCCTCGAAGACAAAGTGGACAAGGCAACCGGGATCGATGTCTCACAGTTCATGCTCAACCGGGCTGCTAACAAGGGTAAACGTGCACGGTTTTTGTGCAGAGATATCACCCTGGCAGACGCAGCGGTTGAAGGTCAGTACGATCTAATCACCTGCTTCCGCTTTCTTAAGAACGCCGAATCCGATTTGAGACAGTCGGCAATGACACAACTAGCAAGACGCTTGAGGGATGCAGAGAGCCGGGTCGTGGTGAACTGTCACGGAGGTAATCCGTTTAGCTTCAAAATCGTGCTGGTGCCGTATCACTGGCTCAAAGCACTCTTGAGCGGACAAGGATATCCGAAATATGTGACCAATGGCCGCCTTCGAAAGACGATTCACAAGGCCGGGTTGCACATAGAAAAAAGCATCGGTTATGGCTTCATCAGCGGCAAACTTTTCAACCTGCTTCCTTTGACTTGGGCTTTGTGGATCGAACGCACGCTTTGCGGCGCGCCGTTCATTCAAGCACTTGGAGCAAACCAACTATTCGTCTGCAAGCTCAAATAAATCGATCCTGAGGTGAGTAGCAAGACGACATTGGATGCGATCCTCGGCGCCGACTACCGGTTCGCGATAGAACCACACCATCCCGCCCCTGTATCACAAGGGATCGTATTATGAAC
>JAJONK010000180.1 GCA_021323355.1 Deltaproteobacteria bacterium | reverse complement strand
CCCCGCAGCCGGTCCCGATATAAGGTCCGCCATCGAGATCGTGCCATTTGGGGACGGGAAATTTATACAGATCCACCTGATCATCAACCATTTGGTTTTGAAACACCGGACCGCCTTCGACTTGCTGGACCGGCACCGGTTTGTAAGCAGCCAATTTCTTCCGCCATGCGTTCAGGTAATCGACGCCATTGAGCTCGGGATCGATGCCCATTGCCGGGCCGGTGCGCCTGCAAGTACGGAAAACATTGGAGATGACGCGAAAACCGGCTGGGAATTCTTTGAAATTGCTAAACAGCAGCGCCGCGCCTTCTTTCTCCGCCGCACGCTCGGTGAGCGCGCCAACTTCCAGGTCAAGATCTACGCCCTCGAGTCTTCGCAGTTCGCCCATTTCCTCCAGCAACTCCACGTATCCTCGCATGTCGGTCACATCGATCATGGTGTCCTCCTAATCTGCGGTCATACTATGGTGGTGATCAGAGCTAGTCAAATGACGCCAAAATTCGAGTTTGGGCCGGGCCTACTAGATTATACGAGCAGAATCCTGCATCCCTAAATTTCGATCGATCAGAATCATCTTTGCGCCTTCGACTTGATCGACACCGCGCACCGAACTCTTGCGCCAACGACGGCACACATGTTCGGCACGTGCTTCCGCGATTCCTTGAAGTTAAAGCTGACTTCCTTTACGGTTACAGCATGCGGCGGTTGTTCTCTGACTTGATTCTTGCTCTCTTTCTGCTCGCCGCGTCCGCACAAGACTCTTACGCCGATGTTCAAGAGTTCTCGCTCGAAAATGGACTCAAGGTTCTTCTTCTCGAGGATCACAAAAGTCCGGCGGTAACCTTTCAGGTTTGGTACCGGGTCGGTTCGCGCAATGAACAAGACGGCAAGAGCGGTTTAGCGCATTTTCTCGAGCACATGTTGTTCAAGGGCACCCCAACGACCGGGCCGGAACAGTATTCCCAGATCATCGCCAAAAACGGTGGCCAAGCAAATGCATTTACAACTGCCGATGTGACAGTGTACTTCGCCACCATGAGCCGAGACAAAATCCATATTCAGCTCGAGCTTGAAGCGGATCGGATGGTGAATGCGCTTTTGGGTGAGGAGTATTTCGACGCAGAAAAGAGAGTTATCCAAGAAGAGCGACGCCTGAGAGTCGACGACAATCCAGCTGCCTCGCTCGGCGAGCTGACCGGCGCGGTCACATACATGGTTCATCCCTACCGTCGTCCGGTGATCGGTTGGATGCACGATATCGAAAATCTTACACGGCAGGATTTGGTCGATTTCTACAAGCTTTACTACTCGCCTAACAACGCCTTCATAGTTGTCACCGGAGATTTTTCCACTGCAGAGATTTTGCCCAAGATCAGAGCTGCTTATGGCAAAATCCCGCGCGGCACTGAACCTCCTAAGGTTCACGCCAAAGAGCCACCGCAACTAGGCGAACGTAGAGCCATTTTGAAAAAAGAAGCGGAACTGCCGATTGTCAGCGCGTATTATCATGCTCCTAATTTAACAAGCCAGGATAGTTTCGCTCTGGACCTGCTCACGGTGGTACTTGCGGGCGGGCGCAGCTCTCGGCTGCATCAGGACCTGGTTTACCAGAAGCAGTTGGCGCGGGGGGTCGATGCCGATTACAGTGGAGCTTCCATCGATCCGACGGTCTTCTCCGTGACAGCGCAACTGTTGCCGGGTAAGGATCCCGCACCGATCGAGCGGGAGATCGATGGCCTGATTGAGAAGGTCAAAGCGGAGTTGGTCAGCGAGCGGGAGCTACAGAAGGCCAAGAATCAGGTCGAAGCGGCATTCATTTTTAGTCGCGACTCGATTTTCGGCCAAGCTATGAAAATCGGATTCTATGAGATCGCGGGCGATTGGCGGCTGATGGACCGCTATCTCGAAGGTATTAGAAAAGTAACCCGGGAAGACATTCGTAGAGTCGCCAAACAGTATCTCGATCGCGAGCGCCGCACCGTCGGTACGCTGATGCCCGTCAAAGCCAAGACCCCATGAAGAAGTTGTTTTCTCTGCTGCTGTTTGTAGGGCTGCTTGTTTCGCCGGGCCTCGGACAAACGGCGATGACGCCGCGCCGGTCGGTGTTGAACAATGGCATGGTCTTGCTGACCTCGGAGCAGAGAACTCTGCCGATGGTATCGATAGAGATGTTGATCCACGCAGGCGCGCGTTATGACGCGCCTAAGCAGGATGGTCTTGCCAATTTGACCGCCGAATTGATCACCGAGGGCACCAAGCGGCGCACTGCTTTACAAATCAGTGAAAGCTTGGACTTTCTTGGCGCCAGCCTATCGGCGCGCAGCGGCGAAGATCTCGCGAGTGTTAGTTTGACGGTTCTGAAAAAAGACCTTCCTGCGGGTTTGGAACTGCTGGCCGAAGTGTTGACGAACGCGGTGTTCCCGCCAGAAGAAATTGAGCGGCAAAAGCAAGCGGTCATAGCATCGATTCGAGCCAAGCAAGAGCAGCCGGGTGAAATTGCCGATATGCGATTTGCGGCGGCGGTATTTCCGCAAACTCGCTATGGCCGTCCGGTGGAAGGGAACGAGACAACGGTCAAGGCGATACCGCAGGCGAGCTTACGAGAGTTTTATCAACGGCATTACCGTCCGAATCGCTCGATCATGGCAATTGTCGGCGATATCTCGCATGAAGAAATGACCGAGGCGCTCAATCAGGCGTTTCGCTCTTGGAATAAAGGTGAGCCGCCGCCCAAGCCATTGGTACTACCGGCCCCGCGGGAAACTGGCACGATCCGAATCAATAAGGATCTCACTCAAGCGAATCTAATTATGGGTCAACGCGGTGTCGGCCGGGAAAACCCCGACTACTACGCGCTGCAAGTGATGAACTACATTCTCGGCGGCGGCGGATTCTCATCGCGGGCAATGGATTCCATCCGCAATCAGCGTGGCCTGGCATATTCGGTTTACAGCTATTTTAGTGCGGAGAAAGGGCGCGGTATTTTCCAGTTCGTGATGCAGACAAAAAATGACACCGCTTTGCAGGCAATCGCTATCGCAAAAGAGGAAATCCGCCGCATCCGTCAGGCTCCGGTTAGCGAGGCCGAGCTTAACGATGCCAAAGATTATCTGACTGGCAGCTTCCCGCTGCGCTTCGATACCATGGGCAAGGTAGCCAACTTCTTGGCTCAGGTGGAATACTTCGAGCTAGGCCTGGATTATACCGAGCGTTATCCGGATCTGATCCGGAAAATTACCATTGAGGATGTCAACCGGGTCGCACAGAAATACCTGGATCCTGAAGAAATGATTACCGTCATTGTCGGAAACCAGACAATCATCGCTGAGAAATAAATCTTTGTGCGATCGAGTCACAGATGCTTGACGGCGGTTAGCTGGCACGGCATATTTGTGCGGTGTAGCTGCCGGACTAACTAAACTCGATCATCACTGTCCCAGCCCAGAAAGCGGCTTGTCCATGCAGAAAGTTTTAATCATCGAAGACCACGCGGATATGCGTGAGCTGCTCAGCTGGCAAATCGAATTGATGGGATTTAAGCCAATTCTAGCGAAGCATGGCAAAGAGGGTATAGAAAAGGCTATTGCGGAAAAGCCTGAGTTGATTTTGATGGATATTATGATGCCTGGAATGGACGGGTGGGAAGCGGCTCGAGCCGTGCGCGCCACCCCCGAAACCAAGGACATCCCGATCCTGGCTGCGACAGCGATGTTTCGTGATTCCGATCTCAAGACCTGCATAGAAGCGGGCTGCAACAGCTACATTGTTAAGCCCTTCACCTTTCTTGAGCTCCAGAGCAAGATTCGGGAGTTGCTTCCTCAGAGCAGGGACGCGGTTCCTTCCTAGTCGTTTTTTGCCTCCACTTCTGGTTTCATTGAATTGTCCGTTGGAACTGGAGAGGCCGGATGATGTCACCGGATCATCAAGCTGTTGCTATTGTTAAGCGGCTCCGTGAGGAAGGCTACGAGAGTTATCTAGCGGGCGGATGCGTCCGCGATTTTCTGCTCAACAAGACCCCGCAAGATTACGACATCGCAACCAGCGCCAGGCCGGAGGACGTTCAACGGATTTTCCCTCGAACTATTCCGGTGGGCGCGCAATTTGGGGTCGTTTTAGTGATGTTGGACGGGCAATCTTTTGAAATCGCGTCCTTCCGATTTGATGGTCCCTATCTGGACGGCCGCCGACCGAGCCAGGTACGCTACGGAACTCTGCAAGAAGATATCTTCCGGCGTGATTTCACCATCAATGGAATGGTATACGACCCAGTCGAGAATCGGGTTATCGACTTGGTCGAAGGCAGGAGAGATCTTGCAAGGCGCTGCATCCGCGCCATCGGCGATCCGCGGCAACGTTTCGAAGAAGACCGATTGCGAATGGTGCGGGCGATTCGCTTTGCCGCCAGCTTGAACTTCGATATCGACAGCTTAACCTTGGATGCCATCAAGCAGTCGGCGGCAATGATCACACAGATTTCGTCCGAACGAATCGGCGAGGAGATCACTCGGATCCTCACTGAAGGCGGTGCGCGAAGGGGATTCGAGCTGTTGGACGAAACAGGTTTGTTGCGGATCCTGCTGCCGGAGATCGAACAGATGAAGGGCGTTGAGCAGAGCCCGGAGCACCATCCGGAGGGCGATGTCTTCAAGCACACGCTTTTGACTTTGAGCCATCTCGAAAAGCCGACGGAAACCCTGGCGTACGGTTGCCTCCTGCACGATGTCGGAAAGCCGGTTTGCTTTCGAAAGGAAGCCGATCGTATCACTTTCTACGGCCATACCGATCGTGGCGCGGAAATGTCCGAAGCGATATTGAAACGGCTCAAGCGCGGACGAGCAGTTTGGGAGCGGGTCGCGTACTTGGTCAAAAATCACCTGCGTCATACGCAGGCGCCTAAGATGCGACTGAGCACGCTTAAGCGTTTTTTGCGCGAGGAAGGTATCGATGAGCTGTTAGGATTGGCGCGCATAGATGCCTTGTCGTCCAGCGGAGATTTGCAATACTATCATTTCTGCCAAGAGCGGCGTGCGCAGATGCAAGAGGAAGAGATCCGCCCTGAGCCGCTGTTGCGCGGCACGGATTTGATCGAAATGGGATACATTCCTGGACCAATCTTCGCCGAGATCTTGCGGCAGGTAGAAGATGCACAGCTCGGCGGTGAATTGACCAGCCGCCAGGAGGCGATCGAATGGGTCAAACAAAAATACCGGAGCTGAGGTTTCAATGAACGATGCGCAGGCCTACAAAGTTATCGGCCGGGCAGAGCCTAGATCTGACGGCGCAGAGAAAGTTACCGGCAAGGCTGTTTACACCGTCGATGTCGATTTGCCTGGGATGGCGCATGCTAAGGTATTGCGCAGCCCCTATCCGCACGCGCGCATCGGGCGGGTTGATTCCAGCAAAGCCGAACGGCTTGCCGGCGTTTATGCGGTCATTACCAAGGAAGATCAGCGGGAACTCGGCATGTTCGGCGCCGCTTATAAGGATCAAACCATTGTCGCTGTCGATAAGGTTCGCTATGTCGGCGATCCGGTAGCCGCGGTGCGGCAGTCGATGAAGCCACGGCCGAAGAAGCGTTGGCGCTGATCGATGTCGAATACCAGGAATTGTCGGCAGTGTCTTCACTCGAAGAAGCATTGGCGGCCGGCGCGGTGTTGGTTCATGATTCGGCTTCGATGGGCGGTGAGTTGATGGGACAACGCTATGAAACGCCGAAAGAATTTGCCGGCAGCAATCTTTGCTACCGTTTCAGTTACGCCAAGGGGGAGATTGCCGAAGGCTTTAAGAAATCCGATCACGTATTTGAAGACACCTTTACCTTTCCCCGCGTGCAGCATTTTTCAATGGAACCCCATGCCACCGTTGCCCATGTTGAGGGAGACCGAATCACGATGTGGGCGGGAACTCAGGAGCCGTTTACATTGCGCGAGCACTTGGCCGACATCTTCAAAGTGCCGCTTAACAAGATTCGTATCATCGTCCCCTATGTGGGGGGTGGGTATGGTGGAAAGCTGGCGGTGAAAACAGAGCCCTTGGCGGCTGCCTTGTCATCCAAGGCCAAACGTCCGGTGCGCTTGGTTCACACGATCGAGGAAAGTTTTAAGACCGTGACCCGACATCCGGCGCGGGTGCGGATTAAGACCGGGATCAGCAAGGATGGACTTTTACTTGCCCGCGAGTGCCTGATCCATATGGAGACCGGGGCTTATGCCGACGCCGGTCCGCGGGTGACACAGAAGGCTGGCTATCGATCGTTCGGTCCCTATCGCATCCCGCACACCAGGACGGACGCTTACACGGTGTACACCAATACCGTACCCGCTGGGGCGTATCGCGGTTTCGGCACGCTCCAGGTGACTTGGGCGTACGAATCACAAATGGATATCATTGCCGAAAAATTAGGATTGGATTCTTTGGAGTTTCGCCTGAAGAACCTATTGAAGAAAGGCGAGCTTTATACGCCGGGCGACACACCGGTTGATTGCGATTTGGCCGAAGGCTTGCGACACGCTGCGAAAGCAATCGGCTGGGGCGAGGACGGCGGAAAAATTAACCGCGGTAAAGGGCTCGCCTGCTGCATGAAAGACGGCGGCGGAACCTATAAGGTCTCTTCGGCGGCGGTGAAGATGAACTCAGACGGAAGTGTGGTTTTGCTCACCGGCACGGTCGAGATAGGCCAAGGCGCGCGCACCGCGTTGAGCCAGATTGTTGCCGAAGAATTGAGCGTTCCGTTTGATTGTGTGACGGTGGCGCAACTGGACACCGATGTGACTCCCTATGACGTCAACACCAACGCCAGCAGCTCGACTGTGGTCATGGGATTATCGGCGCAAAGAGCTGCTCAAGATCTAAAACGCCAATTGTTCCGTCATGCGGGGAAACTGTTGAAGGTCAAACCGGATCAGCTAATTCTAAGAGAGCGAAGAATTCACGCTGGCGACGGCGCAAGCGTATCCTTTCCCGAGTTGATGCAAAAGGTTTTTCTCTCGAGGGCCGGAGAGATCGTCGGACGCGGCGCTTATCAAGACATTAAGACCAAAAAGGCGGCTCTAGGTTCACCGACGACTTTCTGGGAGATCAGCTGGGGCGCGGCTGAAGTGGAAGTAGATCCGGATACAGGCGAAATCAAGCTCCTCAAGTATGTCTCTTTGGCCGATGTCGGTCAGGCAATCCACCCAGTTTTGTGCGAGGGACAGGACGAGGGCGGCGTGATGAACGCGATCGGTCACGGCGGCGTGATGAACGCGATCGGTCACACCTTGCTCGAAGAGATGATTTACAAAGACGGCCAGCTTTTGAATCCCAACCTTGTCGATTACCGGGTTCCCGGCTTTGCTCATCTGCCCAAGGACTTTGAAACCATTCTGGTTGAAAACCACAATGGCCCCGGCCCCTTCGGAGCAAAAGGAACCGGTGAGGGCGGTTTACTGCCGGTGGCTGCCGCTATTGGTAATGCCGTTCGTGTCGCCACTGGAGTGCGATTCTATGATTTGCCGCTGACATCGGAGAAAGTCTGGCGCGCGCTCCACACAGCAAGTAAGGGGTCTGCTCAATCCGGTTCATTTGTCATGATCAGTAACAGTCAGGCTGAAAAATTTTTAGGCAAGTAGCGCGCAAATCCGCCGGAGCATCTTCGTACATGCTCCAGCAGAATAGCTATTGCTGAAAAAAGGAAAGAAGCAGTGGATCGGGGAATGGGACATTGAGCATTCTTTCGAAAAGCATGTAAAAGAATAGCCAAGAAAAAAATGTCACGGCAATGGTCATCAGCCATCCTTCGCGACCTTCAAGCTTCAAATACAGGAAAATGAAAAGCGGCACCGCATAAGAGAAACCCAGAAGCCAAATAAGTAAGAAACAACCCGCTGTCCAGCCGATTATCGAGAGCGTCCTGCGTCTGACTGCTTCCGGCGGAATCGCT
>JAJONK010000003.1 GCA_021323355.1 Deltaproteobacteria bacterium | reverse complement strand
TGCGCGGCGGGTCGAGAACGATTTTTGAGAAGCGCTGGCGATGCTTTTTAAGTTGTGCCAATGCCGCCGGAACCGGCGAGCAAATCCAGTGAATATGGGTAATGCCGATTGCTTGCGCGCTGTGCTGGCCGCTCTCCACGGCGGGACGGTAGCCTTCCACGGCGACGATGTCGCCAACGCGCTTGGCGATGGAATGGGTGAAATTCCCCGCACCGCTGTATAGCTCAAGCACGCGATCGTCTCGATTGAACTCGGCCGCTGCCAATAGGCCGTTGAGAAGTTGTCGATTGCCTTGGCTGTTGACTTGGGTAAATACGTCGCCGTCGACTCTCACGCACAAGCCGTCTTCAGGGACGATCGAAACCGCCACTTGTCCCCACGTTCGCCGCCAGTCGCGGCCGTGCACAATCAAGCCATTGATCCAATGATTTTCTTTCAGCAGGCGTTCGCAGATCGCGCTATCGCGCGGGTTAAATCCGCCTGCTGATTGTCCGACGACGACGATTTGGTTCGGTTCGTCGCCGGTGACGACTTCCAGATGCTCGACATCGGTAAGCAACTCCTCGCTCCACTGCCTCAATGGTTCGATGATACCGTTGAGCTTGTCATCGGCGATCAGGCACCTGTCGATCTCGATCATGTGGTGCGAAAACGAAGTAAAGAAGCCAAGACGTTTGGATCCATCCCGTTGCAAGCGAATACGTCGCCGGTAGTTATAGGTAAGCGGGGAAGCAATGATCGGTTTGAGTTCGAATCCCTGGAGTTTGCCGATGCGCCGCAGCGCGTCTTCAACACTCTTCTGCTTTGCGCCTAGCTGGCTCTCGTAGCGCACGTGCTGCCAGGGGCAACCGCCGCACTGAGCTACATACGGACAGGGCGGTTCCTGACGCAGGGATGACGGCTTTAGTATCCGGACTATTTCGCCGACCGAATATCGCTCCTTCGCTTCGACAATACGCGCGGTGACGGTATCGCCCGGCGCTGTCTTGGGAATCATCACTGCCTTTCCCTGGTGGCGCCCGATTCCATACGGCCCGTATGAAAGCGCGTGGATATCTAGCGTGAGCTCATTTTTCGCGTTAGTCTGTGTCATTAAGGTCGCAATCTTAACTGCGTCTTGGATCGTCTACTGACTATACAAGCTGTGGACGAGGTTGCCACTCTGGGAGCTGCCAGTCGATTACGGAACACATCTGATGGAAGCACAAGACGATCCGCGGCTTCAAAAAGGCATTGACGAGTTTAATCAGCAGCTCTTCTTTGAGTGTCATGAAACCCTGGAGGAGCTTTGGTTGGAGGAGCGCGGCGAAGATCGGAAGTTCTATCAAGGCATCATTCAAATCGCCGCAGGTTATTTCAAATTACAGCAAGGCGTGCCTGCCGGAGCGATCAAGCTTTGGCGCATGGGACTGGAAAAGATCGAGCCCTATAGCCCGGTCTATCTGGGCGTTGAGCTGGCCTCCTTCAGCGCAGCGGTCAAACGAAACCTCGATGAGCTGGAAACGGTTCAGAAAACGGGGACGGTTTCTCCGGCCGTCGCTGCTCCTACGCTTTACCGCGTCAGTTAATCATCGCACCGCATGATTCGTTGTCTCGACGTGCGCAAAAGCTACCGCCAGGGCGATAACGAAGTTACCGTTCTATCCGGAATTACCCTCGATATTCCGCATGGTCAGTTCTCGACGATCATGGGACCCAGCGGGTCGGGGAAGAGCACGCTGCTGCATCTTATGGGCGGCCTGGATCGTCCCAGCGCCGGAGATGTTCTGGTGGGTGAGCGGATCATATCGCAAATGGCGGATGATCAAGTGACCCTTTTCCGCCGAACCCAGATCGGCTTTGTTTTTCAATTTTTTAATCTACTGCCGACTTTGACCGCGCTGGAGAACATCACTCTGCCTTTCGTGCTCGATGGCCGTCCTAGAGCGAAAGCCGCTCAGCGAGCGCAGTTTCTTCTCGACAAGGTCGGCTTGGCGCATCGCCGGTCCCACTTGCCTGAAGCGATGTCCGGTGGGGAAATCCAGCGATTGGCTATCGCTCGAGCTTTAGCCTTCGAGCCGCCAATTATCCTGGCGGACGAACCCACCGGCAACCTCGATTCAAAAAACGGCGAGATTGTTCTCAACCTGTTGCGTCGAATCAACCAGGAGGATCGTTGTACCGTCGTCATGGTCACCCACAGCCCGGAGGCTGCCAAGGTCGGCGACCGAACCATTTGCCTGCGTGACGGCCTGATCGAGAAAGATTTCTGATGTTGCGCTTGCTTGAAACCGTCTCATGGCGCCATCTGAAACTGCACCGGCTGAGAACATTCTTGACGTTTCTCGGCATCGCTTTGGGTGTCGCGGTCATAGTTGCTATCGCGATCGTCAATCGATCCCTGACCACATCGTTTCAGTCGACCATCGATCAGATTGCTGGCAAGGCCGTGTTGCAAGTCGCAAATGGTGAAAGCGGCATTCGTGAAGATCTTTTCCCGGTGATTCGGGATACACCCGGAGTCAAGGATGCGGCCGCCGCGGTGGATGGCTTCTTACCTGTAAGCGCGTCAGCCGAACGCCTTTATGTTTATGGCGTGGACTTGCTGACCGATTTTGCCATCCGCGATCATCAGTTTACCGGCGCCGGCTTTGAGTTCGACCAGGCGCTTGATTTCATTGCCGCGCCTGATTCGATTGCCGTAACTGAAACTTTTGCCCGCCGTCTCGAACTCAACTTGGAGTCCCCGCTCACCGTGATCACCAGCCGGGGGAAGCAGACCTATACGGTGCGCGCGTTGTTGAAGGAGGAAGGAACCGCCAAAGTATTCGGCGGCAACTTCGCCTTGATGGATCTACCGGTGGCACAGAGGGCATTCGGCAAACAGGGAAAACTCGATATTGTCGATCTCACCATAGAGCCAGGCGCAACCGCCGAAGATGTACAACAGAGATTACGCCGAAGCCTGCAAGGAATGGCCGATGTCGAACGGCCGCGCAAACGGGGCGAGCAGATCGAATCCCTACTAACGTCTTTTCGGGTCGGTCTATTCTTCGTCAGTTTGATTGCGCTGTTTGTCGGATTCTTTCTCATCTACAACACCGTATCGGTCTCGGTGGTGCAGAGAAAAAGGGAAATCGGCGCCTTGCGCTGCATCGGCATGAGACGCGGTGAGTTGCTCCGCTGGATTATCTCAGAGGCGCTAATCCTTGCTCTAATCGGCGCGCTGGCGGGCTGCTTGTTTGGATGGTTGCTGGCCCAGGCGGCGCTAGTGGCAGTCGGCGAGACGGTGCGCAATTTGTTTTCGTCGATTGGTCTGACAACCGGCGGTTTGACCTTGCAAGAGCTGGGGTTGGCAGTTGCCAGCGGTATCGGAGTGGCTGTCCTCGCTGCCCTTCATCCCGCAATCGAAGCCGTGCGCGTTAGTCCGTTGGAAAATGCCCGGCAAGCCGCCTGGCGTCCCGGATTTCACGGTAGAAACTCCTTGGCTACCCGCCTTGGCATAATCTGCCTTGTACTATCTCCAATGATTATTTTTTTCGCTGCCGTTCTGCGGAGCCCCATCCGAGAGTTCAGCGCTGGGGTGGTCGGCATGCTGATTTTACTGCTTGGATTGGCATTTCTTTGCCCGCTGATCATCAACTTATGCGTTAAGTGGTTCTGGCGCGCCGACATAACTATTCCCGGCTTTTCCTGGGCGGAAACCAGGCTCGCGTCCGATAGCTTGCGAAAAAACCCCGTAAGATCTGGCATCACGGTGGCTACGATCGTGATTAGCCTTGCCGCAATCTTCACCATCGCCGCATTCGTTAACAGCGTGCGTGGATCCCTGCTCGCCTGGATCGATCAAATGGTCACCGCTGACCTGATCGTCAGCTCCGGCGCACGCACCGCGGGCCCAAAAAATGTGCCGCTTAGGGAAGATCCCTTACCGGGTCTTAAATCGGTGCCGGGTGTCAAGATCGTCGATCTCTATCGTTTGATCCGTTCGACGTACAATGGAATGCCGATTCTGATCGAATCGTTTTCAGCGGTGGAATCCGCTAGCGTGCGCAGCCTGCCGACTCCCGGAGGAGACGGCAAGAAAGCGTTGAGCGAAATGGCCGCTGGTAAAGGTGTTATCGTTAGCGAGAGCTTTCAGAGCAAGTTCGGCAAGGACGCCAACGACACCATCGAGCTTGCCACTCCGGCCGGTCTCATTGGGTTCAAGGTGCTGGGCGTTTACATCGATTATTCTTCCGATATCGGCAGCGTCTTGATTGATCGGGGTTTGTACAAGAAATTTTGGCAGGACGAGTTGGTAGATGCGTTTGATATATGGTTGGAACCGGGCGCCGATCAAAGCGTTGTTATTGAAAAGATCAAGGAAGATTATGGCGAGCAGTACGAGCTGTTCATCAGCACACATCGGCAGCTAAAAGAGTCGGTGGTGCGCATCATGGAGCAATCGTTCGTGGTTAACTATGCCGTCGAAATCGTCGCCGTGGTCGTGGCGGTCTTTAGCGTCATCAACACTTTGTTGGCTTCGGTTCTGGATCGCGCGAGAGAGATCGGCGTGTTGCGCGCCATCGGCGCAACACAAGCTCAGATTCGCCGGATGATTATCTTCGAGGCTGCATGGATCGGGCTCATCGGCGGGTTCTTGGGTTTGATCGCTGGCACCATCATGTCCTACCACCACGTGGTTTATAACACGAAAGTACTGACCGGTTGGACCTTTGAATACTACTATCCCTATCATCTGTCAGCGCTATCCATTTTTGTATCTGTGATTCTCTGCCTGCTAGCCGGCTATTGGCCGGCCAAACAAGCCGCCGCCACGCCGATTGTCTCCGCCATCGGTTATGAGTGAGGCGAATTGGGAATCTCAATCTGTGCGCACTCTGTGTCTTTTCTCGTGCAAGAATCAGAGTTATTCACCGCTGAGGTGCGAGGCCGGCGAGTCGCAGAGTCAAAAAAACGAAATCTCTGCGAACTCTGTGTCTCTGCGCTGTTAAGATCCGAATGTGCGATATGGAGGTGGTGCGGGAGTTTTGGAAACGAACCTCTGGGTTGTCTGCGCCTCTTCCGGTGAAAAGTTTTCTGACATTCTGGAATTTACGAAGTTGGCAGCTCGGTAAACGTCACAAAACGGGCGCGGCGGTTTTTGACCCGGCATTCTTCGTTCGCATCGAAACACGCGGGCGCTTCTTTGCCGTAACTGATCGTGACCAGTCGATCGGGCGCGATGCCTTCCTGGACAAGAAAATCCCTGGCTGTTTGAGCGCGTTTGGCGCCCAACGCCAAATTATATTCGGCTGATCCGACGTCGTCACAGTGTCCTTCGACTTCAACCCGCGCCAACGGATTGGCTTTCATCCATTCGGCATTCTTCTTGAGGATAGCCTCGGCCTCGGTTTTCAGATCGACGCTATCAAATTCGTAATAAACGTCTTGCAGCGCCGCACCTGGGGGAGTGATAACGGCAAGGCCGCGGCTCAACGCCTCCATAGCCGACGGCGAATATGAGGCTCCCTTCAGGAGTTCCGGCGGCATGAAGTTTGTGGCGGTGACTGCCGGTCCGCTGTCGGAGCTCGAGCAAGCAGAGGAAAGGCTAAGGAGAATGAGCAGGCCGGCGAAACGAGTTAAAAATGTCATCGAGGGGAGAGGATCATGAGTTGTTTAATCAGGTTTTTCAGGCGAAATCACCGTCCTGAGCATCGTGGATAGTTACTGTTGGGTTGTCAAGTTTTTTCAGCCCGTAGAGACAATTCCTCCGGCGCGCTACGACGCCATTTGGCTCTCTCGCTCATCTGAGGCGCAGATATCTCCAAAAAGTTCCACAAACCGCCCCGAAGCCGTCGATCATAACGTCGACAATGCTTGCGGTTCGACTTGGCACCAGAGACTGATGAAACTCGTCCGTTATTGCCCAGACGAGCGCAAGAAATATGGTCAATACCGCAGGGCGCATGGAACTTTTGCCGCTACTCTCTGCGTATAAAGCGCGATAGAGCAACACGGCTAGGACAAAGTATTCGACCCAATGACCGAGCTTGCGAACGACAAATTGCACGAACGACACCTGTTCCGGAGTGATGCCAGGGAAGAGCCAGTGCAGCAGCGGTCCCAAAATCCGCGAAGATTGCGGCGCTGCAAAGTGCTCGGTTGAAAATAAAAATATTACGCAGGCCCACAGGAGCACCGGTAGCCATTTATTAACGAACTTGATGCCGTTGTGCTTGCTCAATTGATTCACAAGTTAGCTAAGAGGAAGAAGAACGGGAGCTCGGTTTGACCAGTACAGCATAGATGAGCGCTGTCACCCAACACAAGCTGATCAGTCCCCACATCAGTGGACTGTAGCTTTGGGTGCGATCGTACACAGCGCCGGCCATCACCGGACCTATGACGCTACCCCACATGTAAAGAAAACTCATGCTGCCGCGAACTTTGGCGAAATTATTCCGGCCAAAGAAATCGCCTACGGTCGCCCAGGTAACGGGAAAAAGCCCTTCCACCACGGTAAAGAGCACCAGCGCCAGCCAGAGTTGCCATTCCACGGTGTATGAAAACAGCAAATAGACCGACAAGCTTGCAATGACCATACACGTGGCCATTAGCCTGGGCTTGTTAAGGCGATCGCCGAGCCAGCCAATCAGGAGATGCGCCGGCATGCCGAGCAGAGCGATAAACGCCAGGAAAAAGGCGGCGCGCTGCTCGGTCAAACCGCGCCAAACCAGGATTGGCACGAAATGGACGAGGACACAGCTGGAGCAAACTACGCGTAACGTCGTGGCGACCGCGAGCAACCAGAACTGGCGCGAGCGCAAGGTTTGCTGCAGAGAAAAATTTGCTTCCTCGCCGGGGTGGGTTGATCCTTTTGCGTCGGCTTTGGGCAACGGCTCGCCATCCGGCAACAAGCCCATACTCTCCGGCGAGCGGCGCAGCAGCAGGGACAGGGGCAGACCACCGATAAGAAAGGCCACTCCGGCGCCCATCGCAGCGCTGCGCCAGCCCCACGTGTGCACGGCGTAAGCGAGAAACGGCGTGACCAGGGTGCCGCCAAGCGCGATGGAACCGCTGGTGAGCGACATGGCCAGAGCTCGTTTGCGAATAAACCAGCTGTTGGCGACCACCATGGTGGCATCCATAAACCCGGCTTGGTAGGAGAGCGAGATGATCCCCATGTAGACAATCAGCAGAGCGGTATAACTGTGCACACCTGCCAGCAGCATATAGCCTATACCGGCCAAAAGAGTTGCGACAAAAATTACCGGCCGCGGTCCATAACGGTCGATACAATAGCCAGCCACCGGTCCTTCAATCGCGCCTTGAGCGCGCGCCAGAGAGAAAACCAACGAAGTCGCGGCCCGTGACAGGCCTAACTCTTGAGTGACGGGGAGAAAGAAAACGGTAAAACCATAAGCATGGAGCCCGCCGCCGAGAAGGCGGATAGCGCAACTGACGCCGACCATGCGCCAGCCATAAAATAGACCGGCCAGCCGGTCGCGAAGTTCGCGAAGCATCGATCATTTAAATGCGGAGGTTGAGATTGGAACGACGGTGTCAAGCAGCGTTAGAGCCGGGATTTGTAGCATTCATAAGAGTAGCTGACACAGGATTATCATGTCAACGCGCTGAATGAATCTGCCTGACGAGAGTAGGTCCTGGAAGCATGATTGGCTGCTCAAGAAGATCTCAGGGCAAGGCGCTCGGTGTTTAAAGCTGAATTATGAAAGATGAAAACTGAAAAACAATCTGATCAAGTCTCATTTCATCTTCCGTTTTCATATTTCAGTTGTCAGTTGTTCTGCGTTACCGCGGCTTCGGCCGGGCCATCATCGCATAGAGGCAGCCCGCGATCACCGCCAGCGCGATATAGGCCGACATCATCGGCGCATAACTTTGATATCGATCGTAGATCGCGCCGGTGATGACAGGCCCCAGCGCAGGTCCCCATAAGTAGAAAAAACTCATCGTGCCGCGGATCGTCGCGAAAGATTTCCGGCCAAAAAAATCGCCTACGGTTGCCCAGCCGACCGGAAAGATTGCTTCCATAATCGTAAACAGTAGAACGAACATCCAGAGTGACCATTCTCCTTCGCCATAGCCCAAGAAGGCAATCGACAGCGCGCCCACGCCCATGCAAGCCGCCATCAGCCGTGGTTTGCTGACATGATCCGCGATCCAGCCGACCAGCAAATGCGATGGTAAACTCATCAGCGCCATCGTCGCCAGCAGCGCCGCGGCGCGCTGCTCGCTGGCGCCTTTCCAGACCATGATCGGCACGAAGTGAACCGTAATCGCATTGAACACGCCAACTCGCATGGTGGTGGCCAGGATCATGATCCAGAAGGCGGCGGTGCGCATCGCTTGCCGAAGAGTGAACTCAATTTCACCGTCATTAACTTTCCCGTTAGCTTTACGTGTGGTTTTGACCGGCGTCGCGTCTTTCTCTTCCGGCGCGGCACCGTCGGGCGTCAAGCCCATGCTTTCGGGTGAACGTTTAACCAGGAGCGCCACAGGCACGCCGATCAAAATCAATCCGAGGCCGGACAAAAAAGCTCCGTAACGCCAACCCCACGTCTGGACGCTGAAGGCCAGCAGTGGTGTGATCAGAGTACCGCCAATACCGATGGAGCTGCTGATCAAGGTCATCGCCAAGGCCCTGCGCCGGATGAACCAGCTATTGGCGAGGACCATGGGAGAATGCATGAAGCCGGCCGAGAAGGATAATGAGATCACGCCCAGATAGATCGCGATCAAGCCATAATAGGTTTCGACTCCGGCGAGCAGCATGTAACCTACGCCTGACAAGATCACCCCCGCGAGCATCATTGGGCGCGGACCGAAGCGATCGATTAAGTAACCCGCCAACGGGCCTTCGATGGCGCCTTCAGCCCGGGCTAACGAGAAGACCAGGGAAGTTGCCGCTCGAGTCAATCCCAACTCTTGGGTGATCGGCAAGAAAAAAATCGTAAAGCCGTAGAGATGAAAGCCGCCGCCGAGCATGCGCATGCCGCAACCCACAGCCACCATCCACCAGCCGTAAAAAAATCCCTTGGATCGAGCCGTGATTTTGTCAAACATATCGTGTGAATGGTCCGGCCCGACGACAGTTATCTTCACGACGCGGTTGCCTGGAACTGGCGCGCCCTGGAGCGGTTAACCGCGCAAGGATCGTTTGGTTTCTGTGCTCTTTGGATCAGCTTCACGCTAGCTGACGGTGAACGATAATGTCAACGTCTGCATAATGTGAGAACGATGCGCTGCTATTTGGCGGTCGGATCGTGTATAAACTAAAGGATTACCGCCTGCAGCATTCATGACATGGAAGGACTGCGAGTGAAAAGACACAGGATCACGTTGATACCCGGCGACGGAATCGGCCCCGAAGTAATGAAACCCACTTTGAAACTCATTGAAGCCGCGGGAGTTAACATCGAATGGGACAGCCACCTGGCCGGCGCCGACGCATTGAAAAAACACCGAACCACGTTGCCGAAGCAGATGATGGACTCGTTTGCCAAAAACAGAGTCGCTCTCAAAGGACCGGTGACAACACCGGTCGGCGAAGGCTTTGCCAGCGTCAATGTCGAACTGCGCCAGAGTTTTGATCTCTACGCCAATCTCAGGCCGATTAAAAATCTTCCCGGCGTCAAAGCCCGCTATGAAAATGTCGATTTGATCGTTGTTCGCGAGAATACCGAGGGCCTCTATTCGGGCATCGAGCATGAAGTGGTGCCCGGGGTGATGGAGAGTCTGAAAATCATCACCGAAAAGGCTTCTACGCGTATCGCCAAGTTTGCTTTTGACTATGCCGTCGCCAACCGCCGAAAAAAAATCGCCGCGGTGCACAAGGCCAACATCATGAAGCTCACCGACGGCCTATTCTTACAGTGCGCCAGAGATATGTCACAAAAATACAAAAGGATCGGTTTTAGCGATCTAATCGTCGATAACGCTTGCCTGCAATTGGTTTTGGATCCGACTCGTCTCGATGTTCTATTGCTGGAGAATCTTTACGGCGACATCGTCTCGGACCTTGCGGCCGGGTTGGTCGGCGGGCTGGGAGTAGTTCCCGGCGCCAATCTCGGCGATACCCACGCGCTCTTTGAAAGTGTTCACGGCAGCGCGCCGGATATCAAAGGAAAAAACATCGCCAATCCGACGGCAATTATATTAGCCGCCGCCATGATGCTCGACTACATTTCGGAAGCGAAGGCGGCCGCCCGCCTGCGGACGGCGCTGCACGCCGTGCTGGCCCGAGGCGAGTGTCTGACCCGGGATCTTGGCGGATCCGCCAGCACCAGTCAATTCGCCGATGCGATTCGCCGCGAAATGGAAAAGTAATCTTCGCCCTTGCCGCTCTCGCAGCTCCGCGCAGCTCCATGTGGTTCGACATTCCAGCTCAACTTATCGCCCTGGCGGCGTCCCTTTCTTACGCCGCTTCGGGAATCGCCGCCAAGCGCGGCTTGCGTTACTCGACGCCGATCACGGTCACCCTGGTCTCGGTCACCATTCATGCAGTGACACTATCGGCCGCCGTGTTGCTGACCGGCGGTATCCCCGCGGTATCGTGGTGGGTGTTGTTCCTGTTTGCTCTTACCGGGACGCTTCAGCCGATCATTCGGCTGTTCACCTACGCCGGTATCCATTACATCGGCGCCTCGCGCGGCACGACTTTGCGCGGCGCGCATCCACTGTTCAGCACATCGTTGGCGATCATTTTTCTCGGCGAACAGGCGACTGTGCCAGTGATCGCCGGCACGGTCCTGATCGTTGGCGGGATTACATTGATCTCATGGCAAACCGAAGCGCAACGCGCAACCTTTCGCTGGTGGCATATCGGTTATCCACTCGGCGCTGCTTTTCTGGCCGGGATCAGCCATCCGCTGCGTCGTTATTCACTGGGTTTGGCCAACGAACCCCTGTATCTCGCCGCGGTAATCGGTGTCGTCGCGCTCCCGTGGCTCGCTAGCTACGTCGTTTTGCCCAGGCAAGGAGCAGAGCAACCGGTCTGGAACCGACAGTCGATCGGTGCGTTTTTGTTCGCCGGTGTGTTTGAAACTTTGGGAATCGTCTTGGTAATTGCCGCTCTGAGCGCTGGCGCGGTGGTCATCGTCTCGCCGATCGTCGCCACGAGTCCCTTGTGGATTTTATTGGGCACTTGGCTGTTCCTGCGCGGCATCGAAGGCTTAAGCTTGCGCACCATCGCCGGTGCGTTATCTGTCGTCGCCGGAACGATTGCGATATCGCTGGTGCGTTAGCCTCTTCCTTCATTCTCCCCCGCGATGCGCCAGGAAAGGAAAGAGGTGGGGGAACTCACTTTTGCCGTTGCTGCAGAGAGGTGAGGCTTCCAACCCGGCGGCAATGGGTTTGTGCCTTGAGGCCTCCCCGCGGGCTTGGGTGGTGGGACGACCGTCGGAAAGGACTTAACAGTCTGGCCAAGCACCAAAAAATTCATTGTGTCTTTACGGCAGGCTGCCGCTCGGGTTTCCAGCCTCGCCTCTCTTTCTAGATTGTGTTTGGTAACACCAAGAATAATCCTCGGCAGGAGCGCGATTCATCGCGTCCATCGAGTTATGTCTGGCAGGTTATCCATTCTCGTGGGTAGGCATTCAAAGTCTCGCAGCCTTTTTTCGTGACCACCAAGGTTTCGCCGAATTGCAGTCCCATTTTTTCGTCTTCGGTGATGAGGTTGGGTTGGATGACGATTACCATATTTTCACGAAATACCAGCTCCTTGGATTCATGACGCTTTCGGGTCTTGGTTTGAAAGATCGGCGGGTACTGATTGACGCCGTGGACCAGATCGTCATAGGTGCTGTAACCGCGCCGGTGAATGATCTCCGCGGCTTCTTCGGCTTCGGTGGTGGTGGCGCCGTCCTTGATCACCTCGGCCAGAACCTCGAAGGATTCGACTGCGGCGGCATGCATCTTTTGCCACTCCGGGGTTGGCCCTTCGCCGAGGGAAAACGTCCGGTGAATCTGCCCGCTGTAGCCTGAATAGGCGCCGCTGATTTCGGTAATCAGGCAATCACCTTTTTGCAGCTTACGATTCGACTGGAACTGCGCCGGTACCGGGAAATCCGGATCGCGCATCGGCATGCTGCTCATAAAGTGAATACCGGCGTAACCGCCTCTCTTTAAATAAGCCGGCTCGATCAGCGCGGCAATCTCGTCCTCGCGCATTCCTGCTTTGAGGCCGTTGGCCAACGCCTCAATCGATTCATCGGTTAGCTTGGAAGCAAAGCGGATACGCTCGACTTCCTCCGGGCTCCTGATGGTGCGCATCATTCGCAACTTGCCGCTGAGATCGCTGAAGGCGGCGCCGCGACATTGTTCCGCGAGCTTCAGATAGACTTGAAATGGAATCGAACCCACGAGACCGATCCTTTTGGATTCCAAGCCGCGCTCGCGGATGAGTTCGAGGACGCTGGTGGTGGTGTTCGCTCCGGCCCAGCGCACGTCTTTAATCACAGACATCACTTTGGCCATTGGAAAATGATTGAACAGCTGCATCAGGATCACCGGCTCTTTGCCGGTTTGAAAAAGCACATAGGCTTCGCGGCTGCTCGGCCAATCGCTCAACCAGTAAACGTCCGAGGCGTAGCGCCCGCTGCCGTAGACGAGAAGCGCATCGACATTCTCCTGTTCCATGAGCCGGTAAACCGATTGATGTCTGCTGGCGATCTCCTGATCGGAAAATGTCGGATAGTCGGATCGTTGCCGCATTGGGTATTCCTCCTGTGTGTCGCTCATGATTTGGGTTCGATAAACCGCGTTGCAGTAAGCAGAAATTTTTATATCGAAAGAGTTCCGGAATCAAATGGCACAAGTGATTACGCGGCAGCGGTTACCTTCAAGCTGTGTCAACCTAGACATTTTCTGCTGCCCGTGCGAGTCTCCAAGATCGACGTTTGCTCTAATCAAATAGGGAGTCTCATGAACGCATTGCGTATTTGTCATCGATTGTTTCTGGTCTTGTTTCTCGCCGCGCTCGGCGCCGGTGCGCAAGCGCAGCCAGCCAAGCAGGAGTTTCAACCGCAGGTAGGCCAGGAAGGCAAGGATGTGATCTGGGTGCCGACGCCGCAGGAGCTGGTGGAAAAGATGCTCGACATGGCCAAGGTGACGCCGCAGGATTATGTGATCGATCTCGGCTCGGGCGATGGCCGCACCGTCATCACCGCGGCCAAGCGCGGCGCCAAGGCGCTCGGCATCGAATACAATCCCGATATGGTGGAGCTGTCCAAGCGCAATGCGGCGAAGGACGGTGTCAGCGACAAGGCCACCTTCATGAAAGCGGATTTGTTCGAAGCCGATCTCTCCCAGGCGCAGGTCATCACGATGTTTTTACTGCCGGACATCAATTTAAAGTTGCGTCCCAAGCTGCTCAATCTTAAACCAGGCACTCGAGTGGTTTCGAATTCGTTTACCATGGGCGAATGGCAGGCGGATGAAACTGCCAGCGTCAAAAATGGTTGCGCCTCCTATTGCACCGCCTACCTCTGGATCGTTCCCGCCAAAGTGGACGGCGCCTGGCAGCTGCCGCAGGGAGAGCTAATGCTCAAGCAAGAATACCAGATGGTTTCCGGCACCTTGAAGACCGGCAACAACGCTGAGCCGATCAAAGGCAAGGTCACCGGCGATCAGATCAGATTCACGGCTGGCAGCACGGAATACCAGGGCCGGATCAGCGGTAACACCATCGAGGGAAAGTCGAAGTCCGGCAGCTTCAAGGCCACCCGTGCCGGTAAATAGACTTACGCTTTTGATTCATCGAACTGAATACAGGAGATTATCATGAATATTGTTCGAAGGTCTCGGCCGTTGCTGTTGGCGCTTTGCGTTTCGGTTTTCGCCGCATGTGCCGGTGCTCAGCCGCAGCCGAAAAGCCAAAGCTACGAGCCCAGAGTCGGTCAACAGGGCAAAGATGTGGTGTGGGTGCCGACGCCTCAGGAATTGGTCGATAAGATGCTCGACATGGCCAAAGTGACGCCCAAGGATTACTTGATTGACCTGGGGTCGGGTGACGGGCGAACCGTGATCACCGCGGCCAAGCGCGGCCTGCGCGCGCACGGCATCGAATACAATCCGGACATGGTCGAGCTGTCGAAGAGCAACGCCGCCAAAGCGGGCGTGAGCGACAAGGCGACGTTTGCCAAAGCCGACCTGTTCGAAAGCGATTTCTCTGAAGCCCAGGTGATCACGATGTTTCTTCTGCCGCAGATAAATTTGAAACTCCGGCCAAAGATTCTCGATCTCAAGCCCGGAACGCGCATCGTCTCGAACTCGTTTACGATGGCCGAGTGGGAAGCGGACGAAAGCGCCACGGTCGGAGGCGAGTGCGATCACTGGTGCACCGCGCTTCTATGGATCGTCCCGGCCAAGGTAGAAGGGACCTGGCGACTACCGCAAGGAGAGCTGAGCTTGAAGCAAACCTTTCAGATGCTTTCCGGCACGATCAAGACCGGCAACAGCGTTGCGCAGATCAGTAACGGCAAAATGATCGGCGATCAAATCGTTTTCACCGCCGGCGGCAATCAGTACACCGGCCGGGTCAACGGGAATGTCATAGAAGGGAAGAGCGGGTCGGCAACTTGGAACGCGACACGGACAAAGTAAATAAATCCCGTTCACCGGTTCAAACGTTGAACAGTTCAAGGCGGGTAAGGTCACAGAGGTAAACGGTTCTACTGTTCGAAAGTCGGAGTGGAATCAATTCCAATGAGATGGGGCAAGTAAACCGAAGGCGCTTCATCGCGAGCGGCCGTGGAAGAAATCGGCCGCTCGTCCCAGGTTTACTCATCGCTCGGTGAACGGGTTGACATGCCCGCGCAGCATCCCATATCTTCGAAAATTGAATATACCTGCGGAGGAAACGAACATGGCGAGCACTGCGACTGATCTGATCATTGATGCCGATGCTCACGTCGTCGAGTCGGATCATACCTGGGATTATCTTGATCCATTGGACCGGCAGTATCGACCGCAACCTTTGGAGAGCCGCGAGGACGCCGGCGTCAAGCTGCAATTCTGGCTTATCGACGGGAAAGTGAGAGGATTTCGCTTCCCCGCTTTTTCTGCCGAAGAGCTGGAACGGCGTTCTCATCAGGTCGGTCGCAAATTTGCGGACGTCAAAGAGTCTCGTGAAATGGGCAACGTCGACTTGCGCATAGAATATATGGACCAGAGTGGCGTGGACATTCAGGTGCTGCACAACACGATGTTTATCGAGTCCGCGACCGAACGCGCTCCGGTAGAGGTTGCGCTGTGCAAAAGTTGGAACCGCTGGCTGGCTGATATTTGGCGCCAGGGCAAAGGTCGCCTGCGCTGGTCCTGTATGGCGCCGACCCTGAGCATGACCGACGCGCTTGATCAGATTCGCTTTGCCAAGGAGAACGGCGCGTGCGCGGTACTGATGCGCCCGGTGGAAGGCACGCGCTTGCTGGCGGATCCCTATTTCTACCCGGTCTATGACGAAGCGCAGAAGCTCGACATGGCTATCGCCGTTCACATTGCCAATGGCAGCGCCTGGCTCAATGATCTCTATCGCCATCCGGTGCCGATTGCCGCCACCTTGCATCGATTTAGAATACCGACGGTGGCGGCTTTCAATGATGTACTGCTCAGCGAAATACCACACCAGTTCCCCAAGCTGAGATGGGGCTTTGTCGAAGCCAGTGCGCAGTGGCTTCCTTGGGTGTTGCACGAAGCTAAGAACCGCTTCAAGACTTTAGGGCGCGAATGGCGGGACAACATCGCGCGCGAATATCGTATGTTCGTGACCTGCGAGAACTCCGACGATTTGCCGTATATCGTAAATGAGGCGGGAGAGGACTGCTTGGTGGTTGGTACCGATTACGGCCATACGGATATATCGAGCGACATCGATGCGATCAAGCTCTTTAGGCAACGAACCGATTTGCCGGAGCATGTGAAACGTAAAATCCTTAGCGACAATGCCCGCGCGCTCTATGCAATCTAAATCCTCAAGGAAAGAGATACTGACGATGAAACACTTGGTGAACAGGGTTTTTGTAACTGCTATGGTTCTGGGTTTGTGCATCCCCGCCTGGGGGCAGGATATCCCTTTTGTACCGTCGCCGATGATAGTGGTCGACCGGATGCTCGAGCTCGCGGAAGTGAAGACAGACGACATCATCTATGATTTGGGCAGCGGCGATGGTCGGATTCTGATTCAGGCGGCGAAAAAGTATGGCGCTCGAGGAGTCGGGATCGATATGAACCCGAAGCTGGTGGCGGATGCTACCCGCAAAGCCGCCGAAGAAAATGTTAGCCACTTGGTGCAGTTCCGCGCCGCGGATGGACTCACCGTCGATATTTCCGACGCGACGGTGGTCACGCTCTATATGTTCAAGTGGTTCAACAATCAGATGCGGCCGAAGTTGCAGCAGCTACAGCCGGGCTCGCGGGTGGTGGCGCACGATTTCGATATCGATGAATGGGTCCCTAACAAGGTTGAAAATGTCGATCCTAAGTCGGATTCTTCAGGCGAGTTGACTCACGCCCGCACACTGTACCTATGGAAAGTTGGAACGCCGGCGCAAATTCCATAGGATCGAATCATTGCGAGTTAACAACCAGGCCCGAGGGATTTCCTCGGGCCTGGTTGTTTGTAAGATCCACCTTTAACTTTGTTTAGGCGTCTGGCCCTGTCTTTTTCGCAACCCACGATGATCCGAACCCACCAGGTTCTTTAACTGATCTTTCTGCGCTGCCGTTAAGATCGATTTACCGTTCTCCAACGCTTCTTCGCGCAGGTAACGCAGCTCCGAGCGAAGCTTCTCGGATTGTTCGATCTTTAACTTGATCTGGATCAAGTTAGCCGGGCTTTGCTGGCGCAATTCCGAGATCTCGCCCTCGAAGCCTCGCAACTGCTGTTGAAGGGGAGCGCTCTGGTCTTGGTAGTGAGTTCTGATCTTCTCCAGACCTGCCACTTGCTCGTTCGAGAGATTCAATTCTGTGCGATGTTTGAGCGCGATGCTGATCAGCGGCGCGCCAGCGCCGGACATGCGATGCATCCGCTGACGGTGGGCAAAACCGCCTTTGTCTGCTGATTCATTTTGAGCGAACGTGGCCCATGGCGATGACATGACTGCGCCGGTGGCCACGGTTAAAATGGCAGTGCCAACGATAAACGAACGAACCTTTTTCATAGAGACCCCTCCTCGGGTTGAAAGAATTTGAATGGTTAGACGCGCGCTGAGCCGGAAGGTTTACATCATCGCTATTAGTGGTGGAATAGCCTGCGGGTTAGCCTAAGGGTAAGCGAGATGGGAATATCCCTCCGCGAGATCAGAGGAGGAAGCAAGTGAGCTAGGTTTAATGGTGGCTAAATCGAAACGTTAGATCCACGCTTGTGCGGCTGTTCGAGGTGAGCTAGATCGGGTCCGATCGGCACGATACCGGTGGGATTGATGTTGCGCTGGTTGTAGTATCCGGCCTTGATCTTCTGGAGATCGAAGGTCTCTCTGATTCCCGGCCACTGATAAAGCTCGCGCAAATATTCTACCAGATGACGATAGTCCTGAATCCGGCGCAAATTGCATTTGAAATGACTGTAGTAAACCAGATCGAAGCGCAGCAGGGTGGGAAAGGCACGCCAGTCCGCCTCGGTGATTCGTTCGCCGGCAAGATAACGAGTCTTGCCTACTCTCTCGTCCAGGGTATCGAGTCCGTGAAATACTTTTCGCGCCGCTTCTTCGTAGGCCTGCTGGCTTCGGGCGAAGCCGGCGCGATAAACGCCATTGTTCAAGTGTTCGTAAACAAAATCGTTGATCGAATCGATTTCGTGACGCAGTCCTTCGGGATAAAAGTCGTACTCCACGTCGGTCCACACGGCGAAGGCGGAATTTAGCATGCGAATGATTTCCGATGATTCGTTGTTGACGATAGTGCGACGCTCCCGGTCCCACAGGGTTGGCACGGTCACTTTGCCGCTGTAATCGCCATCAGCCGCTTTATAGACTTGATGCAGGCGAAAAGTACCGTCGGCAGATGGCTGGAGATCGTCTATTCCGCGGGAATAGGACCAGCCTTCGGTCTTGGGTCGGTCGGCGAGAGACATCGAAACGACATCTTCGAGTTTCTTGAGCCTGCGCATGATAATTGCGCGATGCGCCCAGGGGCAATTGTAAGAAACGAATAGATGATAGCGGCCAGGTTCGGCTTTAAAACCGCCGTCGCCGGACGGTCCGGCTGCGCCATCGGCCGTGATCCAGTGACGGAACCGAGAAGCGGCCCGGATGAAATTGCCACGTGCGTCGCTCGGGATCGCATCGTCGTCCTGCCATTCGCCATGCACCATTAAGCCCATACGCAGCTACTCCTTGGATGGTTCGATCTCCGACTAAGCAGAAAGCAGCGAAACGATCGGCAACTTTATCAGAGATCATGCTGGCTTGTTCGCTCTCAGCCCTGGTCTTTGCGCCCGGGCCGCAGCTCTCATACCGGCCGCTTCCATTTAGCGAAGCTTGAAGATTTCCTTCCAAAGTTTGTTGTACCTCGGGAACTCCTTGTAGTCGGCAACCGTCAAGGGATAAATCTTTTCAGGTCGCACCTTGTCGGTAGGTTCGACTTTCGGATGTGCGGGTATGCGGCCCCCCAGGGCCATGGCTTTTTGTCCTTCCTCAGTGAGGACCCAGCGATACCATAGCAACGCCGTACTTGGATGCGGCGCATTCTTCGCCATCGCCACTGCAATGACATTTCCCATGCCTTCGGTAAGCATGAAATTCAGCGGCGCTCCCCGCTTCATCCTGGTTGGGAAATGATGAGCATAGCAGGTGACACACAGTGCGCCTTGGCCGGCGACAAGAAACTCGGCGAGCTCCGAATGGCCCTTATGAAACTCGACGTTGTTCACCGCGATCTGTTTGAGAATAGTGACCGCCTTTTCTTCGCTGCCGTATTTCTGCTTGAGACCAACGAGAAGCTCGACATCCCGCGGTTCGGCAATCAGGCGGCCTTTCCATCGCGCATCGACGAAGTCTTCAAATTGTTTCGGTTCTTCGTCTTTTTTTACCAGATTGGTATTCCATGCTGCGATGATGAATTGGAGATCTGTAGCTACGTAGTACGACCCTTTTAAGTTGGCGGGATAAGCCGCCGATTCAGGCGGTAATCGATCTACGAGCAAGCCCTGATCGTTGGCTTGCCCTAAGTTCTCCAGATTCAGCTGGAAGACATCGACAAAAGTTTTTCCGCCGCGCGCTTCAGTAATCGCCCGGGCGATCAGCTTATCGGCAGTGGCGTCAACGTGATTAACCTTCAAACCCGGGAAGCGCTTTTCAAATGCTGGAAGAACCTTCTCGGCATTGATTTGCGCCAACGTCCCATAGAAGGTAAGCGACCCGCCTTCCTGGAGCGCCTTTTTGTGTAGTTGATCTAGGCTCTCTTGCGCGTGAGCCGTTCCCAGTACGAGAAGCGCGCCCAGCGAGAGGCTTACAAGCGTTGAAATGGGATAATTGCGTCTACGATTCATTCTCGACCTCCATGTTGATGTCACGTCAGCGTCTTCGAAATGAGAAGGTACATCAAAAACTGCCGCACACTACCGTTTGAGATAAAGCTCGTCAATAACCTTTTAAGGACCGCCAAGTGCCAACGCTGACTGGGCTAGCCAGGATTGTTTATTTTTGTTTGCCGTTGGCTCGCAAGCTATCGATCACGTCTGTGATTGCCGGGAGCGGCTCGGTCTGATCTTTGAACGGCGCGAGCCGCTCCCAGAGCTCAGCGGCGGCGTTGTGAAAGCCCGTAGGCAGGCCGGCGGCTTCGAAGGTTGCGGCGATTTCTTTCATCTCACCGACGTAGCGCCATGCCTTCGGGGTTGCTACTGCTGCGGCTTGTTGACTACGCCGCTCGAGGTCGGGTTGCGAGATGGCCCATTCCTGGAGCAGCGCCCGGTCCACCCCTTCGGACGCCGCAAAAGTTCGGATCGCCAGAAGCAGCGCATCAGTGCATTTTGTCCAGGCGGCATAAGCGACTTTCAAAGCGGAAGCCGCGCCCGGCTCAGCGCCGATGGTCTTGGCGTCCAGCATGCTATCAGCAAACAGCGCGGCGATTTCGGGTGCATGCTCCCCGGACAGATACATCCGCGTTGTTCCCGGCCGTTTGACCGGTGAACCGATGATCCCGCCGTCAACGAAATTGGCGCCGGCTCTGGTGACGATTTCACAGATCTGCTGAGCCGTAGCTCGAGAAACCGCGTTAGCGTCAACATAGATTCCTTTGAAGCGGTGCTGCGCAACATCGCGGGCAAGATCGAGAGCCGCATCCGGCGGGCAGACAGAAAGAATGACTTCGCTTTCATTGACCGCGTTGGTTAATGTTTTGACATCGCGAAGGCCCGCGTCGCGAGCCCGACCCTGGCTTGTTTTACTGCGCCCCTCCGATACCCAAACCATGCGAGCGCCGCTGGTAGCTGCAGCCACGCCGATCGTCGTTCCCATATTGCCGGGATGAAGCAGCGCAACAGTTTTATTCGTCATAATCATTCCTCCGGAGCACTGACAAAACGCGCTAGCCGTTATAAAAATCCGTCACCGATATGCGCGCTTAAATGCCCTAATATTGTGAATAAAGCTAACCTATTCGACGCCGGGCATGCGAGTCAAGAATCGAGCTCTACTGTTAACAACCATCGCCCCGCGGCTTGCTCTGACCCTACCGTTCGTTGTAAACGGGGAATGGCTTAGGCCAGCTTGAGCCAACGGCTCAAATGCTACGTAGATAACTCCTGAATTGAGGTTACATGGTAATCCATCTTGGTATCGCGCTGCTGTCGATCATGCTGACGGCCTCGACAGCGGTGGCTCAAGAGAAAGCCAAAATCTATCTTGGCGCATCGAGCAAGACGCTGGGCTATAGTCCTCTCTGGGTCGCCGCCAAGAAGGGTTTCTTTGAGCAGCAGGGCCTCGATGTTCAACTGGTTCTCTTGCGCGGAATGCCGATGACAGTCCAAGCCCTGGCGGCAGGTTCGTTGCATTTTGGCTCGGGAGGGCCGGAGCCTTATATTGAAGCAGCCGAGCGCGGTCTCGATTTTGTCATTACCGGCGGAGTCATCAACGGGACCGCTCAATTCATCATTGCCGGCAAGAACTACAAAAGCTACGAAGATTTACGGGGCGCGACCTTCGGCACGGCGTCTTTAACCGGCGGCACCATCACCGCATTGCGCGAAGCATTGAAGGTCAAGGGGCTCGAGTATCCGCGTGATTATAAGTTGCTAATCGTTGCCGGAGGCTCTTCCGCCAACCTGGCCGCACTGCAGTCCGGGCAGATCGCCGCCACAACTGTCGCCGTGCCGCTGAATTATGCGGCGGAGGAGGCAGGTTTCAATATCATCGGTCGGATCATCGACGGTGTTCCCAATTTCCAAACTAACGTTATCGCAACCAGACGCTCGTGGGCGGAAAAGAATCGGCCGGTTATGGTGCGCTTCATGAAGGGGGTTGTTCAGGCGCTGCGCTGGCTGCATGACAATAAGGAACCGGCCATCGAGTTTTTATCGCGAGAAATTCAGCTCAAACCGACTCACGCGCGCAAAGGATGGGAGTTCTACACGCAGAATCATCTCTGGCCGGTCGATGGCGCGGTCACGCTCGAAGGAATGAAATACAACATCCGTATCTATGCCGACCAAACCGGCATGAAAGGGCCGTTGCCCGATCCCGCCAAGTTCGTCGATCAAAGCTATTTGTCCGAGGCACTGAGAGAATTACCCAAGCAGTGATCGTTCAGTTGTTTGTTCTTTATCTACTCAGCATCGCAGTGAAGGCTACGGAGCAAATTCAGCCAAGCGTCGCA
>JAJONK010000179.1 GCA_021323355.1 Deltaproteobacteria bacterium | reverse complement strand
ACCGGCGAAGCCCACGATCCGGTAGTTTGGATGGACGCCGAGAGCAGAAGGCGCAAAATTGATATCCACTACGAATTTGTCGTGCGCTCTATCGATCCGTTGAAAAAACAAATTGATGGACTGTATAACTATAGTCTTCCGTACGATCTCTTGGTGATGGTTCCGCCGCATCGTCCAGCGCAAGTTCTCCTCGACTGTGGATTGGCAGAGGCCGAAACCGGCATACGAGTAGACTATGATACGCTGCAAACGAAATGGAAAAACGTCTTTGCGATCGGCGATTGCGCCGATATGCCGGCTTCTAAAGCGGGAGGTGTTGCCCACCAAGAAGCTGACGTGTTGGCTAACAATTTAGCTGTAGAAATCACTGGAAAGGGAAGACCGGTAGATCTCTGGCTGCATACAATATGACTACTTGCTTTCGGCGCTGGACGCGCCGCTGCGAATAGAACAACTTACCCCACCGGATGGCCGCCTTACGGAGTCACCGATCCCCGAACATGGGGACCCAATCGACTGATTTATTGGGCTAAAATTGGCTTCGAAAAATGGTGGTTGTGGCGGTACTTTTAAAGCCTAGAGTTAGTCGGGGTTAGAGTAGCAGGAGCAGGGGGCCCCGCAGCAAAATCAAGTTGAGCCCAGACACAAAAGTTTACATAATATATCTTATCAGACGTTATGAATACCGACGCTACTTTGGCCGCGCTTTTTATCGCCTCGTATACTTTGAATATGTTCTTCGCCCGCGTCCGGCCGCAAAGCACAGCTCACTGAAACGGTTCATGTTGAGAATTCACGGTGTTGGTTGATCGCGATGCGCAGTTTTTACCGGAATGATGAGGATGGGTCGGCCGTGCTAGTACCTATTTTTCAGGATGGCGTGGGTTCCGCTATCTTCAATCCGATCACCCGAGCCGGACGCAGATTCGTTCCCGCATGGCAAAGATGAAATTTATTGTCCAGACGTTTCCAAGCGGCTGCTGATGGGGCTTATGTTGAATTAACTTTATCGCGGCTGAGTCGGTCACAACTATTTCACGGCTGGGTCCGGCTCAGTCTTGGCTTGCAGTTCAGCAACTTGCAGCATGAGACGTGCGGCAATTGGTGAGTTAGGGTTTTCTTTGATGTACTGCTGATATGCAACAATGGCAGATTTGTTGTCACCGACAACCGTATGACACCGTGCCTTTCCGAGCACGGCGGATTCTTTCAAAGCTCCGGTAATCCGTTCAGCTTGGGTATAATGCTGGATTGCTTCGGCGCATTGGTTTTTCAGTTCTTGTATGTGCCCAAGCGTCATCAGACCTATCTGCCGATAAACGGAGTTCTGATCGGTGGAAGCGATGAAGCGTTGCGCCGCGGCGGCCGCTTTGTCCAGATCGTTTGTAGCTAGACGACTGTTGGCCTCGTATAGATGCGCCAGAGCGGCATAATGAGACCAGCGATACTCTTCGACTTTTTCAAATTCCCGAATGGCCTCGTTGTGCTTATTGGCGCGAAAAAGCGTGATCGCCCTATCGAAATGCTGGGCTGCTTCCTGGTTTTGGCGGCTCTTATAAACCTGCCAAAGCGAAATCCCGATGATCACCGCCATGATCAAAGCACCAGCCAGAATAAAAAGTCGACGCTTTTGTTGAACGAAACTCAAGGCCCGCTGGGTGAACAGCACGAAGTTGTCGGGTTGCCGGAGTTCCTTACGGGACAAGTGCTTAGCGCTGGTCGCCATAACTTCTGATTTTGCGTCGAAGGGAAAAGATGACTCTCAAAGGCGGTTAAGAACTGCTACATCTTGTATTTGAAATCATCCGGCGTCATCTTCTCTAAGATCTCTGCCCACTTTTCTTGGGAGACGTTTGAGACGTTTTCGACCGGAGGTTCCTTTCCTTCTTCGTTCTGTTGAAGAATGCTGGAGGCTTCGAGAACTGCCTTGGCGACGAAAATCGGGCTTTTGGTGCGCAGAGCTAACGCGATCGCATCGCTGGGACGGGAGTCAATAACCACCTGACGGCCTGAAATGTTTAAATACACCAGCGCAAAGTAGGTATTTTCCTTAAGGTCAGTGATTTCGATAGAGTCAACCGCGCAACCGACTTCGCCGAGAATATTTTTGATTAGGTCATGAGTCATTGGCCGGGCCATTTTGATTCCTTCGATTTCCGTCGCCATGGCTGTGGCCTCCAGTAAACCGATCCAGATGGGCAGATTCAGTTTGTTATCGGTGTCTTTTAAAATGACAATGGGAGTTTTGGTCACTGGGTCGAGTGTTAGCCCACCCACGGACATCTGAATTGCGTCATCCCGTTTTGTCATACCATTTCCCCCTGCGCTTGGATTTCTGAAGCTGTTTCTTCAATGGTGAGTTCTCCGACCAGCGAGTTAACTGTTGCAGCGATGATCCGTGCGTTGACCATCTCGCCGATCAGATTTCCACGCCCTACAATATTGACGATTCGATTGCTTCGCGTGCGTCCCATTACTTGCGCTCTATTGCGCGAATGGCCGTCAATCAATACTTCTTCGATCCGCCCGATTTTTTGCTTGTTTTTTCTTAAAGAAATTTCCTGCTGAACATTCTGCACTTGCTTCAGCCGCTCTTTCTTCTTTTCTTCTAGGACGTCGTCGTTGTAGAGCTTTGCCGATACAGTCTGGATGCGCGGCGAGTACATGAACGAGTAAATCTCATCATACTCCACTTGACTCAGCAATTCTAGGGTTCTTTCAAAATCGTCCTCGGTTTCGCCCGGAAATCCGACAATGATGTCCGTGCTCAAGGCCACTTCAGGGCAACGTTGTCGCAAGCGATCAATACGACCGAGATACTCGCTGCGCGTATAACCGCGACGCATTCTCACGAGCACGCTATCCGAACCGGATTGAACAGGCAAATGAAGATGTTCGCAAACTTTATCCAGAGTAGCGTAGGCCTCGATCAGGTCCTCCGACAAATCTTGCGGGTGAGAAGTTGTAAACCGAATCCGTGAAAGTCCTTCAACTGCATCAACGCGCTGAAGAAGTTCCGCAAAGGGGATTTCCCCGGCAGATGTCTTGCCATAAGAGTTTACGTTCTGACCAAGCAGCATCACTTCTTTGACGCCCTGAGTAGTCAGTGATTTAATTTCGGCGATAATTTTTTCGCTCGGCCGGCTCACTTCGCGACCACGAACGTGCGGAACGATGCAGAAGCTGCAAACTTTATTGCAACCCTGCATGATGGTGACGAATGCTTTTGCGCCCTGTACGTGAGTCCTGCCGTCGGGATCTTCCATGTAGGAAGCATCCCGGTAGAAAGCGATTTCGACTGGACGGGCGCGAGCCGACTCTACTTGTTCGATCATCTCGGGGAGCTTGTGGATATTGTGGGTGCCGAAAACGAGATCTAAATGAGCAATGCGCTTGAGAAGCCGGTCTCCTTCCTGTTGCGCAACGCAACCGCCGACTCCTATAATAACACCTGATTTCTGCTGTTTGATTTCACGCCAGCTCCCGAGGGCGCTGTAAACCTTTTGCTCCGCCTTATCGCGCACGCTGCAGGTATTTAATAGAAGCAAATCCGCATTTGCGGGTTCGTCGCTCAGCGTGTAATTTGCCCGGCCCATGACCTGCGCGATCCGTTCTGAATCATATTGATTCATCTGGCAACCGTAGGTCTGGATATACATTTTCTTCATGGCGCGATGGCTTCAATGAGGTTGTAAAGTTGGCCGATGTTGCGGCACTCCTCCGCAACCTTACAGTAAGGAGCGTAACGTGGCATTTCGCTGTCGCCCACTCCCCAGGTCATCCGACTTTCAGGATTGAGCCAAATCAGTTGCTTGGCCTTCTGCTGGATTTCTCGCAATACCCATTCGGCCGGACGATTATAGTTGTTTCGGCCATCGCCGATGATCAAAACCGTGGTCTTATTGGTAACGGCCGAAAAATATTCCTTGTAGAACAGCTCAAAGGCACGGCCGAAGTTGGAGTGCGAGTAAACATCGATGACATTTCCCGTGAGAGCCATTTCGATGGCCTTGTGGATATCGTATTCTTCAAAGAGCTGAGTCACCTCTCCAATATCGCTGACGAAGACAAAACTTCGCACCTTTGAATAGAGATCCTGAATAGAATAAACAAATTGCAGCATAAAGCGTGACGCATTCAAGACAGAATCCGAAATGTCGCACAAGACCACGACCTGAGGCTTGGTTTTTGTTCGGCGGTCCAATTGGATATGAAAAGGCACTCCACCAAATTGAAGATTTTTGCGCAGCGTGTCGTTTAAGTCGAATCGCCCGCGAGCAGCATTCTTACGCCGGACAGAGAGCCTATTCTTAAATCGCTGAGCCAGTCGTGTCACCGCCTCGTTCATCCGTTGAATGTCGTCTTCGCTATAGAAGCTGAAGCTCTTCTCCGCCAGTGTCACCAATCGATTTCGATCCGAACCGTCCATTCCGCGCTTTCGCTGTTCCTGCTGGATGATCTCGCGGAGCATCCCGTACAAGTCCTTGAGGCGCTGGTCAAGGTAACGAATAACCAATTCCGAGATTTCGCCGCTTTGCGCCAGCATCTGTAAATGGCTCTTAAGCCGTTCGATTTCATCCTGAAGCTTGTCGAGCCCAAGGTTGGATGCGATCTTAGTAAACGGTGTGAAGCGAAAACTCTGATTGAACCCTCGTTCCGCTTCGGCGGCAGCTGCTTGCCGCAACAAGCGCTCCAGCTCTCCCTTGTTGCCGCTAAGCAGAGCCCGGGTGAGATCGGACAGCTCCCCTTCCATTTGCCTGAGGAACCTGTCGATGCGATCGAGCAGCTCTTGAAACTCCTGAGGTGACAAACCGAGCTGCTCCATCAACTGTTGGTCCGCTTGATTAAGGGATCGGCCGATACCCAAAAAGAACAAATCGAATAGTTCATCAAACGGCCGCAAATCAATCGCGCGTTTTACCAGCGTGGTTCGGAGGGCGGCACGAAACTGTGACGCATCTTCGATGCCCAGCAAATCGATGGCGCGAAATGCGTCGATATTCTCCGACAGCGACACGCGCACGCCATTGCGCCTGAGGACGTTCGTAAATTCGATGATCTGGTCCTGCATTGAGAAACCTCGTATTAATGCAGATGATCCTTGTCATCTTGGGGCTTGGCGCCCGGAATAGCGCGGCGCTCCGCCAAGTAGCTTTGTAATTCTTGCTGCGCCTTCCGGATATCGGCTTCATATTTCACGAGAGTCGATAGAGTTGCATTCACCAGTTCGTCATCGAGCGATCTAACGTTCAGTAAAGTTAGAGCTTTGACCCAGTCGAGAGTTTCGCTGATACTCGGGGTTTTTTTCAGGTCGAGCTTGCGAATACGTTGGATCAACTGAATTACGTTCTGCGTCAATTTGTAATCGATTCCAGGAACTTTGAGGTTGACGATCTCGGCTTCCCGTTGGGCGTCGGGAAAATCGATATGAAGATGCAGACAACGGCGTTTAAGAGCGTCGGACATCTCACGGCTGCTGTTACTGGTGAGCACGACCAGCGGAATGTGTTTGGCCTTCAGAGTGCCGATCTCGGGCACACTGATCTGGAAATCGCTCAAAACCTCGAGCAAGAACGCCTCGAACTCAGCGTCAGACTTATCCACTTCGTCGATCAGTAAAACGCTGCGTTTATCGGATAAAATCGCGCGCAGCAACGGTCGCGGCAGCAAAAACCGGTCAGAAAAGAAGACACCGTCCTGGCTGGCAATGCGGTCAACCGCCTGTTGCAGAGTTTTAGCTTCCTGCAAGACTTCGCCGATCTTGTCCTTGAGAATCTGGGTGTAGAGTAACTGCTTTGCGTATTCCCATTCG